>CAYYZI010000101.1:0-7992 GCA_964475675.1 uncultured Geminicoccaceae bacterium | reverse complement strand
AAACCCTGATGCTAGACGGCGCGGATTCTCACATAGCAGCCCGGCGCGTCCTCGATCACCGGCAGCCCGCCCTTCTCGGGATCGCGGGCAGGCACCAGACGGCCGGCATGGGAGGCGTTCCAGGCCGCCCAGTCGGGCCACCAGGAACCGTCGTGATGGGTGGCATCGGCCAGCCAGCGCTCGGGGTCGGGCGGCAGCTTCTCGTTGACCCAGTAGCCGTACTTGCCGGAGGCGGGCGGGTTGATGATCCCGGCGATATGCCCCGATCCGGCCAGCACGAACTTCTTTCTGCCCTTGTAGATCTGGGTGGCGGCATAGGTGCTGCGCCAGGGGGCGATATGGTCCTCGCGGGTGGAGACCCAGTAGACCGGCTGGCGGATGCGGCGGAGATCGATGGGCACCCCGGCGAGCTCGATGCCGCCCGGCTCGATCAGCCGGTTCTCATGGTAGAACTTGCGCAGGTAGAAGCTGTGCATGGCCGCCGGCATGCGGGTACTGTCGGAGTTCCAGTAGAGCAGATCGAACGGGAAGGGCTCCTTGCCCAGCAGGTAGTTGTTGATGACGAACGACCAGATGAGGTCGTTGGCCCGCAGCAGGTTGAAGGTGGTGGCCATCTCCGCCCCGTCGAGATAGCCGCGCTGGGCCATGGTCTCCTCGAGGGCGGCGAGCTGCTCCTCGTCGATGAACACTCCGAGTTCGCCCGGATCGCTGAAATCCACCAGTGCCGTGAAGAAGGTGGCGGCCTTGACGCGGCGATCGCCCCTGGCCGCCATCCAGGCCAGAGTGGCGGCCAGCAGGGTGCCGCCGAGGCAGTAGCCGATGACCGTCACCTCCTTCTCGCCGATCGCCTTTTCCACCGCGTCGAAGGCCGCCAGCGGCCCCTCCAGCATGTAATCCTCGAAACTCTTGTGGGCGAGCCGCTCGTCGGGATTGACCCAGGACAGCACGAACACCGTGAAGCCCTGCTCGACGGCGAAGCGGATGAAGCTGTTCTTGGGCTGCAGGTCGAGAATGTAGAACTTGTTGATCCAGGGCGGGATGATCACCAGCGGCCGCTTGTGCACCTGCTCGGTGGCCGGGCTGTACTGGATGAGCTGCATGAGGTCGTTCTGGTAGACCACCTTGCCGGGGGTGGTGGCGATGTTGCGGCCGATCTCGAAGGCGTCGAGATCGGTCATCTTGATGGCCAGCCGGCCCTTGCCGCGCTCCAGATCCTCCAGCATGTTCTTGAGACCGCGCAGCAGGTTCTCGCCGCGGGTCTCGATCGTCGTGCGCAGCACCTCCGGATTGGTCATCACGAAGTTGGAGGGGGCCAGCGCATCGACGAACTGGCGCGAATAGAACTCGACCTTCTGCTGGGTCTTCTCGTCGAGACCGCGATCCTGGCGCACCGTCTCCAGGATGTAGCGCGAGGCCAGCAGATAGGACTGCTTGATGAAGTCGAACAGCACGTTGTCGTGCCAGGCGGGATCCCGGAAACGGCGATCGCCACGCTCCGGCACCGCCACCGGCTCGGCCTCCTGGCCGAACATCCGCATGGTCGTCGACTGCCAGAGCTGCATGTAGTCCTGCCACATGGCGAAGTTCTGGTTCATCACCGAGGTCGGATCACGCATCAGCCCTGCCGTGAGTTCGAGAAAGGCGCTGCCGACACTCAGCGGGTCGATGGCCGGCCGGCCATGGTCGACGACCTGCTGGCGTCTGAGGAACTCCTCGACCAGGGTATGGCTCTTGGCGGCGATCTCGCCGACGATCTTCAGCACCTCCTCGTGCTCCTCGCCCTTGCCGCCGCCACTGGCTTGCTGCGCCATCTGCTTTCATCCCTCGGGAACTGCTCCAACGCCCGGAACGCGCGGGCTCAAATTAGGGCGCCGCAGGCGCCGCTACAATGGCCCTCTTTCGCTCGTGGGGCGAAGCTATTAAACGATCCTCGAGCAGGCGCCAACCGGGTTCGGCGCGACAAATGGGATGACCGGCCGGCATCATGAGGGAACGGGACAGCGAAGCGAAAACCGTGCTGCAAAGGATTGCGGGCCCGCTGCTCCTGGGCCTGCTGCTGAGCGCCTGCGGCGCCGCCGGACCGCAGCTGCCGCCGGAGCTCGCCGCGGCCCGGGAAAAGGCGGCCCGCGAGCCCTATCCCGATCTGCGCGAGGTGCCGGAGCGCCCCCGGCTCGGCTACAGCATCGAGCAGCGTCGGGTGATCGCCCGCGAGCTCGCGGCCGATCGCGACAATGCGGCCTATGAGGGGCAGAAACTGCGCTACGAGACCGGCCTCGCCGCAGCACCCCCGCGGCCGCCGGCGCAGCCCGCGCAGCCGACGCCGGTGGCGGGCGGAGAAAAGGCCCCGCGCGGCGCACCGCCTCCCGCCGATGTCGGCCGCGCCTACGTCGAGGAGACCCTGCAGGGCGGCGGGCGCACCGGCGAACTCGACGATCTGATCGAATGGCTGCAGAGCTTCCTCGACAGCGGCAGCGGCGAGCCGTCGGCGGCAGCGCAGACGCCATCCGAACGGACGGCGCCCGGCCCCGGGGTGAAACCGGCACCAGCGCCGCAGCCCGAAACCGACCGGGCGGCCTCCCGAGCCGCGCCGGAAAAGGCAGCGACAGCGGAGGATCGGCCCGGCGAGGCCGCGCCCGTGCTCCCGCTCCGGCTCGCCTTCGCGGCGGACAGCGCCGAGCTCGGGGCGGCGGAGCGGGCTCGCCTGCGGGCTCTGGCGCCGACCCTGCGGGACAGCGCAGGGTCGGTGATGGTCGAGGCCGGAGCAGCGCTGCCCAGCCTCGGCCAGGAACGGCTGCGGGCCGTCGCCCGCGAACTGGTGGCCCTCGGCGTCCCCGCCGGCCGCATCGAGATGCGCCAGCGCGGTACCGCCGACGAGGCACGCATCACGCTCGCCGGGGCACCCGCGCCGGCGGCCGCCGCGGAGCCCGGACGATGAAGCCGGGCATGGTGCCGCCGCTGCAGTTCCATCGCATCCGCCGGCTGCCGCCCTACGTGTTCGCCGAGGTCAACGAGATGAAGGCGCGGGCGCGGGCCGCCGGCCGCGACATCATCGATCTCGGGATGGGCAATCCGGACGCGCCGACCCCGCCGCATATCGTCGAGAAACTGATCGAGACGGTTCGCAATCCGCGCACCCACCGCTACTCGACATCGCGCGGCATTCCCGGTCTGCGGCGGGCATTGGCCGGATATTACGAGCGGCGTTTCGGCGTGCGCCTCGATCCCGAGCGGGAGATCTGCGTCACGCTCGGCTCCAAGGAGGGGCTGGCCAACCTCGCCCAGGCCATCGCCGCCCCGGGCGACACCATTCTCGTGCCCAATCCGAGCTATCCGATCCATCCCTACGGCTTCATCATCGCCGGAGCCGCGATCCGTCACGTGCATCTGGCGCCGGGCACCGATCTGATGCGCGAGCTGGCGCATGCCGCCGAACATTCGGTGCCGCCGCCGACCGCGATGATCCTGAATTTCCCCTCCAATCCCACGGCCCTGACGGTGGACCGGGAGTTCTACCGCGAGGCGGTGGCCTTCGCCCGCCGGCAGGGCATGTTCATCCTCTCCGACATCGCCTACGCGGAGATCTATTTCGACGAGCCACCGCCCTCGATCCTGGAGGTGCCCGGAGCCTTCGAGGTGGCGGTGGAATTCTCCTCGCTGTCCAAGACCTATTCCATGCCCGGCTGGCGGATCGGCTTCGCGGCCGGCAATGCGCGGCTGATCGCGGCACTGGCCCGCATCAAGTCGTACCTCGACTATGGCGCCTTCACTCCCGTCCAGGTGGCCGCCACCGCCGCCCTCAACGGACCCCAGGAATGCGTCGCCGAGGCCCGTCAGCGCTACCGCGAGCGCCGCGACCTCCTCGTCGGCGGTCTGGCCCAGGCCGGCTGGCCGATTCCCCGTCCGGCCGCCACCATGTTCTGCTGGGCGCCGCTGCCCGAACCGTTCCGCGACATGGGCTCCCTTGCCTTCGCCAAGCTTTTGCTCGAAGAAGCGGAGGTGGCGGTCTCGCCCGGCGTCGGTTTCGGCGAATATGGCGAGGGCTTCGTGCGCATGGCGCTGGTCGAGAACCGGCACCGCCTGCGCCAAGCCGTCCGCAACATCCGCCAGTTCCTGTCCCGCCACGGCGTCACCGGTCGGCGCCCGCGGGAACGTCCGGCATCGGGGAGTGTTGCACGAGACTGATGGATACACCGCTGCGAATCGCCATTGCCGGTCTCGGCACCGTCGGCACCGGAACGCTCCGTCTGCTGGCGAAGAACCGTGCGCTGATCGCCGGCCGCGCCGGACGGGAGATCGTCGTCACCGCCGTCGCTGCACGCGACCGGGGCCGCGATCGCGGGGTCGATCTATCGGGGATGCGCTGGTTCGACGATCTCGAGCTGCTGGCCCGCGACGCCGAGATCGATGTCGTCTGCGAATTGATCGGCGGTGCCGACGGCCCGGCCCTGGCCCTGGTGCGGGCCTGTCTGGAAGCGGGAAAGCCGGTGGTCACCGCCAACAAGGCGATGCTCGCCCATCACGGGGCGGAGCTGGCGGCGCTGGCCGAGGCGCGGGGCACGACGCTGGCCTTCGAGGCGGCGGTGGCCGGCGGCATCCCCGTGGTCAAGGCACTGCGCGAAGGGCTCGCCGCCAACCGCATCCGTCGCGTCTACGGCATCCTCAACGGTACCTGCAACTACATCCTGACCCAGATGCGGCAGAGCAGGCGGCCGTTTGCCGAGGTTCTCGCCGAGGCCCAGGAGCTGGGCTATGCCGAGGCCGATCCGAGCTTCGACATCGACGGCATCGATGCCGCCCACAAGCTCGCCCTGCTGGCCGCCCTGGCCTTCGGCGGCCGCCCCCGCTTCGATGCGGTCCATATCGAGGGCATCCGCCATGTGGCGCCGATCGACATCGCCTTCGCCGAGGAACTCGGCTACCGTATCAAGCTGCTGGGCGTGGCGCGCATGACGGCTGCCGGCCTCGAGCAGCGCCTCCATCCCTGCATGGTGCCCGGCGATGCGCCGATTGCCCAGGTCGAGGGGGTCCTGAACGGCGTCGTGGCGGAGGGCGATTTCGTCGGCGCCATGGTCTGCGAGGGGCGCGGTGCCGGGGCCGAACCCACCGCCTCGGCGGTGGTCGCCGATCTCGTGGATCTCGCCCGCGGCCGCACGACACCGGTGTTCGGCGTTCCCGCCCGGCAGCTCGAGGACCATCCCATCGCGCCGATGTCGGCCCACGAGGGCAGCTACTACATCCGGCTGATGGTGGTCGATCGCCCGGGGGTGCTGGCGGAGATCGCAGCGGTGCTGCGCGATCACGAGATCTCGATCGAGGCCCTCATCCAGCGGGCCCGCAATCCGGGCCAGGGCGTGCCGATCGTGCTCACCAGCCACGACACGCGGGAGGCGGCGATGCGCGCCGCCCTCGCCCGGATCGGAACCCTCCCATCGGTACTCGAGCCGCCGCGGATGATCCGCATCGAACGGCTCTGAGCGGCAGCACGGACAGCACGGGGAAACGCGCGATGGACACCTACCTCAGCCAGGATCGCAATCTCGCCCTCGACAGCGTGCGGGTGACCGAGGCGGCAGCCCTGGCCAGCGCCCGCCTGATGGGGCGCGGCGACGAGCGGGCCGCCGATCAGGCGGCGGTCGACGCCATGCGCAGCGCCCTCAACTTCCTCGATATCGACGGTCTGGTGGTGATCGGCGAGGGCGAGCGGGACGAGGCGCCGATGCTCTATATCGGCGAGAAGGTGGGCAACGGCCGCGGGCCGGCCCTCGACATCGCCCTCGATCCGCTGGAGGGCACCACCATCACCGCCAAGGGCGGCCCCAACGCCATCTCCTGCATCGCCATGGCCGGACGCGGCTGCTTTCTCAATGCGCCCGATGTCTACATGGAAAAGATCGCGGTCGGCGGCGGCCTGCCGGAAGGGGTGATCCGCCTCGACGACACACCGGCGGATAACCTGAACCGTCTGGCCGAGGCCAAGGGCCTCGCGGTCGAGGATCTGGTGGTGCTGATCCTCGACCGGCCGCGCCACGAGCAGCTCATCCGCGATGTGCGCGAGGCCGGTGCACGCATCCGCCTGATCACCGATGGCGATGTTGCCGGGGTGATCGCCACCGCCCGGCCGGAAACCGGCATCGACATCTACATGGGCATCGGCGGCGCCCCCGAAGGGGTCCTCGCCGCCGCCGCGCTGCGCTGCATCGGCGGCCAGTTCCAGGGCCGTCTGGTGTTCCGCAACGAGGACGAGCGCGAGCGGGCCCGCCGCATGGGTGTCGAGGATCTGACGCGAATCTACGATCTCGAACAGCTGGCGCGCGGTGACGTGATGTTCGCCGCCACCGGGGTCACCGACGGTACCATGCTGCGAGGGGTGCGGCGGATCGGCGACAAGGTGTTCACCCAGTCCATCGTCATGCGTTCGCGGACCGGCACCGTGCGGCTCATCGAGACCGAGCACAACCTGCCCCGCAAGCGCTCCGTCCTGCCCCATTTCGTGGGCTGATGGCGCTCGCCGCGGAGGCGCCATCCCTCACTTCCCTGAGCGGTCGGCGGTGGCTGTGGCGGGAAGCCGATCCGGCGCGTGTCCTGGCCATCGCCCAGCGCCACGGGCTGGCCGAGATCGTTGCCCGCATCCTCGTCGCCCGCGGCGTCACCAGCGAGGCGGTGCCGGCCTTTCTCGAGCCACGGCTGCGGGACTGGATGCCCGATCCCTCCCATCTGCTCGACCTCGACCGGGCGGTGGAACGCCTCGCCGCGGCCGTGCAGGCAGGCGAGCCGGTCGGGCTCATTGGCGACTATGACGTCGACGGCGCCACCGCTGCCGCGCTTCTGGGGCGCTACCTGAAGGATCGGGGCTGTGCCGTCGAGGTGCTGGTGCCCGACCGCATCCGCCATGGCTACGGCCCCCATCCCGAGCTGCTGGAGCAGCTCGCGGCGAAGGGCATCCGCCTGGTGGTGACGGTCGATGCCGGGACCACCGCGTTCGCTCCGCTGGCCGCGGCCCGCGAGCGCGGCCTCGAGGTCATCGTCATCGACCATCACAGCGCCGAAGCCGAGCTGCCGGCGGCCTATGCCCTGGTCAACCCCAACCGGCAGGACCAGGAAAGCCCGCTGGGCCGGCTGGCGGCGGTGGGCGTGACCTTCGTACTGCTGGTGGCCCTCAACCGGGCCTTGCGGGCGCAAGGGCTGTGGCGCCGGCGGGAAGAGCCGAACCTCCTAGAGATGCTGGATCTGGTGGCCCTCGGCACGGTCTGCGACGTGGTGCCCCTCGAAGGGCTCAACCGTGCCTTCGTGGCCCAGGGACTGCGGGTCGCCGGCCGCACCCGGCTGCCGGGCCTGCGGGCGCTGGCGCAGGCCGCCGGCCTGTCGACGGTCTCGACCCCCGGCCATCTGGGTTTCGCCCTCGGGCCCCGTCTCAATGCCGGCGGCCGCATCGGCCGCAGCGATCTGGCGGTACGCCTGCTGATGACCGATGCGGCGGACGAGGCCGAGCGGTTGGCAGCGGAGCTCGACCGCCTCAACCGCGAGCGCCAGCGGCTGGAACGCTCCGTGCTGGAGGCCGCGCTCGCCCAGATCGAGCCGCAGCTCCGCGACGGCCGGCCGCTGCTCCTCGCCCATGGCCGGGGCTGGCATCCCGGAGTGGTGGGGATCGTCGCCGGCCGTCTCCTCGAGCGTCACGGGCGTCCGGTGTTCGTGCTCGGCGAGGACAACGGCATCCTGCGCGGCTCGGCGCGCTCGGTTGCCGGCTTCGATATCGGCGAAGCGGTGATCGAGGCCCGCAGAAAGGGGCTGCTGCGGGCCGGCGGCGGCCATCCCATGGCCGCCGGCGTGACCCTCGACAGCGACCACCGCGCCGCCTTCGAGCGCTTCCTGCTGGAGCGGGCCGGCACCGCCTTCGCCAGCGAGCCGCCCGGTCCCGCACCCATCCGCCTCGACGGCATGCTCAGCGTGACCGCGGTCGAGCCGGCGCTGGCCAGGAGCCTGCAGCAAATGGCT
>CAYYZI010000100.1:0-8000 GCA_964475675.1 uncultured Geminicoccaceae bacterium | reverse complement strand
ATGCTGGCCGCCGGTCATCGCCACCGCATCGTTGTAGAGGATCTTGTAGGTGATCCGGAGATTGGCGGCGACCGCCTGGCGGATGGCCAGCAGTCCCGAATGGAAATAGGTACCGTCGCCCAGGTTCTGGAAAATGTGGGGGGTCTCGACGAAGGGTGCGAGACCGGTCCAGTTGGCCCCCTCGCCCCCCATATGGGTGATGCCGATGGTCTCGCGGTCCATCCAGGTCGCCATGATGTGGCAGCCGATGCCGCCCATCGCCTTCGAGCCCTCGGGCACCCGCGTCGAGCTGTTGTGGGGGCAGCCCGAACAGAACCAGGGGATGCGGCGGATCTCGGCGGGCATCGTCACCGGCGGCCGCAGGCGCGCGAGACGCTCCGTGAAGTCGAGCTCGCGATGGATGTGCTGCAGCCGCGCGGCCAGGACGGGCGCGATCCGGTGCGGGCGCAGTTCGCCGAAGACTGGCAGCAGCTCGGCCCCGCGCTCGTCGCGCTTGCCGATCACCCGCGGCCGCGCGCTCTCGGGCAGGGGGTAGAGAAGATCCTTGATCTGCGTCTCGACGAACGGCCGCTTTTCCTCGACCACCAGCAGTTCCTCGAGACCTCGGGCGAAGGCGCGGATGCGCGTCGATTCCAAGGGAAAGCTCTGGCCGACCTTGTAGATGCGGATGCCGAGGCGGGCGATCTCCGCCTCACCGCGAAAGCCGAGCGCGGCCAGGGCCTCCATCAGATCGCCATGGGCCTTGCCGACGGTGACGATGCCCAGCTGTGCGCGCGGCGCCGCCACCACCAGCCGGTCGATCACCGGATTGGCGCGGGCGAAGGCCTCGGCCGCCTCGAGCTTGCGCGCGAGGCGGGCCTCGATGGCCACGCTCGGCGGATCGTTCCAGCGGAAATGCAGACCGCCCCGAGGGGGCGTGAAATCGGCGGGCTCGCGGAAGACCGGCCAGCTTTCGGGAAGCGTTACGCTCATCGCTCCCTCGACCGTCTCGGCGATCGCCTTGAAGCCCACCCAGGCGCCCGAAAAGCGCGACAGGGCGAAGCCATAGAGGCCGAACAGCAGATACTCCTCGATCGAGGCCGGGGCCAGCACCGGCAGATACCAGGCGGCCAGGGTCTGGTCGCTCTGATGGGCCATGGTCGAGGAGACGGCGCCGTGGTCGTCGCCGGCGATCGCCAGCACGCCGCCATGGGGCGAGGTGCCGTAGGCATTGCCGTGCTTGATCGCATCGCCGGCCCAGTCGACCCCCGGCCCCTTCCCGTACCAGACGGCGAACACCCCATCGACCGTGGCCTTGCCGAAGGCCTCGACCTGCTGGCTGCCCATCACCGCGGTCGCCGCCAGCGCCTCGTTGACCGCCGGCTGGAAGCGGATCCGGTCGCCATCGAGAAAGCGGGCGGCGCGGGCCAGCTCGAGATCGAAGCCGGCCAGGGGCGATCCGCGGTAGCCCGAAACGAAGCCGGCGGTATTCAGACCGCGCATGGCATCGAGGCGATGCTGCTCGAGCAGCAGGCGCACCAGCGCCTGGATCCCGGTCAGATACACCCGCCCCGAGCGACGGTCGTAGCGGTCATCGAGCTGGTAGCGTGTATCGAGCATCGACGGCATCCGGAACTCCCCTTGGGCCCGCGCCGCGAAAGCGGTTCGAACCGGGGAAAGTATAGGTCGTCGGGACTGGAAGGTTCTCTCTATGTTGCCGTTGACATCGGCCAGGAAGAGAAGAATTTACCCGGATACGAACCTCCGGAGGAATATCTTGGCCACGCGCGATGTGATCGAGGAAAAACTTCGTTACCGGATCCTCACCGAGCTGCAGCGCAACGGCCGGCTGACCAACCAGGAGCTGGCGCAGCGGGTCCATCTCTCGCCCTCGCCCTGCTGGCGACGGGTCAAGGATCTCGAGGAAAGCGGCGTGATCCGCGGCTATGCAGCATTGCTCGATCCCGAGAAGGTGGGCGTGCCGGTCTGCGTGTTCACCCTGATCAATCTGGAGATGCACAGCTCGGAATCGCTGGAAGCCTTCCAGGAAGCGGTGCGGATCCGCCCCGAGATCCTCGAATGCTACGCGATCACCGGCGATGCCGACTTTCTGCTCAAGATCCGGGTGCCCGATATCCGTTCCTACGAGCGCCTGCTGAACGACGTCATCTTCAAGATTCCCGGCGTCAAGCATGTGAAGTCGAGCTTCACCCTGCGCGAGGTCAAATACGACACCGCCCTGCCGCTGACCCGCCCGGAAGCCGACTGAAGCCGGCCCCGTCTTCGTCGTTCATGCGCTGTCCCGTTGCCGATCCTCGCCGATCACCGCCTCGGCGCCGGTGACGATGTCCAAAAGCTCGGTGGTGATCGCTTCCTGACGCAGCCGGTTGCAGTCCTGCCGCAGCCGTTCGACCCGTTCGCCGATATTGCGTTCGGCCCGCTCCATCGCCCGCAGGCGGGCGGCGTTCTCGCTGGCGAAGGTGGCGATCAGGGCGAGCACGATCTCGGCGAACAGCAGCTCGGGCACCAGCGCCCGCACCAGCAGGGGCGGCGGCAGATGGCAGAGCGGCATCGCCGCGCGTCTTCCCACGGCGCCCCGGGGCAGGCCCGGCGGCAGCACGGTCCGGCACACGGGCTGCCAGCCGCCGCGCACCGGCTTCGTGTACAGCAGGCGCAACCTCGAGATTTCGCCCAGCCGCGCGACGATCCGCCGGGCCACCGTGACCACACCGCTGGTATGGGAAGCGGCCGGCATCCGCCAGAGCAGATCGGGCTGCAGCTCGGCGATGCGCGTGGCCCCCTTCTGTCCGACCACCGCCACCCGCTCCTCCGGCAGCCGGCGCTGCGCCACCTGACGGGCCAGCTCGCCGGCGAACCCGCCGACGAAACCGTGTTCGGCCGTCAGCACCAGCAGCACCGGCGCAGTCGCTGGCCCTGCGGAGAAACTCTCCGTCGCATCGGCGGCGATTGCCACATCGGCGAAGGCGCGGGCGACGGTGTCGGCGAACTGCTGCACGCCCGACTGCGCCGCCCGTGCTTCCTGGAGCCGGGATGAGGCGAGCCCGCGCATCGCCCGGATCACCTCACGCAGCTCCCGCAGACGCGCAAGGCGCGCCTCGAGGCGAGCGAGATCGGTCATCCCCCCTCCCCGCCGGCGAGCCCGGACAGGACCTGATCGACGGCGGCGAGCAGCGCCTCGCGCAGGGGCGGCTCCAGCGCGGCCATCTGCTCGATGCGGGCCAGCGCCGCGGCGCACAGCCCGGGTGCCGCTTCCAGCAGCCGGCGGCGGGCCTCGCCCAGCGCCTTCTCGGGGACGGCATCGAGACGGCGTTCCTCGAGCGCCACCAGCAGCAGCACGAGCTGGCCCAGGCTCAGCGGTGCGTATTGGGGCTGCCCCAGGAGAAAGCGGATGCGGCGGCCGTGGCGCAGGGTGCGGCGGGTACGCTCGTCGGTGACCCCGCCGAATCGGGTGAACAGTTCGAGCTCCTGGAACTGGGCGTAGTCGAGCCGGAGATGTTCGGCCAGCCGGCGCAATGCGGGAGGCTGCGCCTTGCCGCCCACCCGCGATACCGAAAGCCCGACATTGACCGCCGGCTTCTGGCCTTCGTGAAAGAGGCGCGGCTCGAGATAGATCTGGCCGTCGGTGATGGAGATGAGGTTGGTGGGAATGTAGGCGGAGAGATTGCCGGCCTGGGTCTCGGCGATGGGCAGTGCGGTGAGCGAACCGCCACCCAGATCCGGGGCCAGCTTGGCCGAACGCTCCAGCAACCGGGCGTGGAGGGCGAAGACATCCCCCGGATAGGCCTCGCGCCCCGGCGGTGCCCGCAGCAGCAGGGCGATCTGACGGTGGATATCGGCATGCTTGGTGAGATCGTCGATCACCAGCAGGGCGTGCTGGCCGCGGTCGCGGAAATATTCGGCCATGCTGCAGGCGGCGAACGGCACCAGCCACTGATGGCCGGCCGGGCTCTCGGCGGCGCCGACCACGAAGATGCAGCGCTCGAAGGGTCCGTGGGCGCGCACGGCATCGACGATCTGGCGCACGCTGGTCATTTTCTGGCCGATCGCCGCATAGACGCAGATCACGTCGCTGCGCTTCTGGTTGATGACGGCATCGACGGCGATCGCCGTCTTGCCGGTCTTGCGGTCACCCAGCAGCAGCTCGCGCTGCCCGCGACCGATGGGCAGCATGGCATCGATCACGGCGATGCCAGTCAGCAGCGGCTGCCGCACGAAGTCGCGATCGACGATGGCCGGTGCCGGCCGCTCCACCGGCCAGTGGGCTTCGGCCCGGATCGGCGGCCCGCCGTCGAGGGGGCGCCCGAGGGCGTCGACGAGCCGCCCCAGAAGGGCTTCGCCGACGGGAACCCGGACCACATCGCCGAGCGGCCGTACGCGCCCGCCGGCCTGCAGGCCGGGCCCGTCCTCGACCACCACGCAGCCGCAGCTCCCCTCGCGAATGCGCACGGCGAAGGCCCGTCCACCACCCTCCGCCTCGACCATCTCGTCGAGCCGGACATGTTCGAGGCCGGCCACCGTCATCACCTCGTCGCCGATCCGCAGGATCCTGCCGAAGCGGGTGACCTCGGGCTGCGGGGCGAAGGCGTCGAGACGATGCCGTGCCGCGGCCAGCCAGCGGCGGAGTTCAGGTGCCGGTTTCGGCATCGGCCGTCGCCATTTCCTGTCGGGCCCGCTCGAGCTGTCCGGCCAGCGTGAAGCGCAGCCGCGTATAGGGAAGATCCAGCTCGACTCCGGCCAGCAGCGCCGGATCCTCTTCGAAATGCAGGGTCAGGCCGGTGCCGAAGATGCGCTCCAGCCGGTTGCGCCACTCCCGGCGCCGCCTCTCCTCGATGGCATTGGCGGTCACCAGGCGGAGCTCGGCGCCCTGCGCGCCGGCATCGCCGAGGAGTTCCCGCCGCTCGGCTTCCGGCAGTGCCGCCAGATGCCGTTCGAGGCGGCTGAAGAACAGCTCGTCGAGCAGCGGGCCTCGCAGCTCCTCGAGAATGCGGCGGGCGAGCCCGGTAGCGAGTCCGGCCAGCTCCCCCCGCAGTTCCTCGAGGGTGCGCCGGCGCTCCTCCTCGAGCGCCTCGCGGGCACGGGCGAGAATGGCGCGCGCTTCCTCGCGGGCGGCCTCCAGCAGGCGGGCGCGTTCCGCTTCCAGCTCGCTGCGCAGCTCCTCCCGCAGCTTCTTGCGCTCGGCCTCGAGGGCCCTCGCCCTCTCCTCGAGCTCGGCTTCCTTGGCCGCCGCCTCTTCCTGCAGTTTCCTGGCCTCGGCCAGGGCCGCCCGGGCACGGGCGCGCCGCTCCTCGATCACCCGTCGTGCCGGGCGGTAGAGAAAGCGCTGCAGCAGCCACACCAGGACCAGGAAGTTGAGGATCTGGAGGGCCAGGGTCCACCAGTCGAGGGTCATGCGCTCAGCCCGTGAAGGGGTTGGCGTAGAGCAGCAGAAGGGCGATGACGAGACAGTAGATGGCCATCGTCTCGATCATCGCGAGACCGACGAAAAGGGTGCGTGCCAGCGTGCCTGCGGCCTCCGGCTGGCGGGCGATGGCGTCCATGGCCGCGGCCAGCGCCCGCCCCTCGCCCAGGGCCGGGCCGATGGAGCCGATCGCCACCGCCAGCGCCGCCGCGATGATGCTGAACATCTCGAGACTCATTTCGCCACCTCCTCGCCATCCGGTTGCCGCGCCTGTTCGCCCAGTGCCGCGGCCAGAAAGACCGCCGCCAGAACGGTGAAGATGTAGGCCTGGATGAGGCCGATCAGGATCGCCATCAGCAGGAAGGGCACCGGCACCAGAAACCCCGCCAGCAGGAGGATGATGGCGATCACCAGCTCGTGGCTCATCATGTTGCCGAAGAGACGGACCGCCAGCGCGAAGGTGCGGCTGATCTCCGAAACCAGATGGAGCGGCAGCATGAAGGGGGTGGGATCCAGATAATGGCGCAGATGCCCCCTGAGACCGCGCGCGCGAAACCCCTCGACATGGACCGCCACCAGCACCGTGAGGGCCAGCGCCGCCGGCGTCTCCAGATGGCTCGTGGGCGGCGTCAGACCGGGGATCACCGCCGCCAGATTGGCGGTGGCGAGAAACAGGAACAGGGTGCCCAGCAGCGGCAGATGCGGCCAGGGATCGCGTCGCAGCACGGCCTCGACCTGGCTGGCCAGGGTCTCGACCACCAGCTCCAGAGCGCTCTGCAGCAGGCCCGGCTCACCGGCAGTGGCCGGCCTGCGGCGAAAGCCGAAGGCGGCGGCCGAGAGCAGCACGAGGAACGCCATGATCGCCCAGCTGGTGACCACCTGCCGGCTGATCGGCACCGGGCCGATCAGGAACAGGATGTCGGGCGCGAGCGGGCTGCGTTCCATCACGCCGTCTCCGCCGGTCGCAGCAGCAGATGGCGGGCCAGCAGGAAGCCGGCCAGCGCCAGCAGCAGGGCGAGCGCTCCGGCCTGGACGAGGAGACCGAAGGCGATGGCCGCGAGGCCGAGGCGGACCACCAGCAGCACGAGCTGCACGGCCGCCCCGTCGCCGGCCACCCAGCGCTCGACGGCCCGGCCCAGCAGCCGGAAGTAGAGGAGGCCGGTGAGCATGCCCGCGAACGGTGCGAGGATCCAGGCGAGGCTCATTCCTGCTGCTCCTTCTCGATCCGTCGCCAGGCCAGCCAGAAGCCCAGCGCGGCACCGCAGAAGATGAGGCTCGCCGACCAGAAGATGCCGCTCTCGAGCAGGCCGTCGAGCCAGCGGCCGAGGAAGGCGCCCAGCACGGTAGGGGTCACGATCAGCCAGCCGAGGGAGCCGATCAGTGCCAGATTGCGGGAAAAATGGCGCTCACCGAACAGGGCGAACAGCCGCTTGCGATGCCGGCGGCGCTCGACGCTGCGGGCGAGCTCGTCGCGCTCGGGCGGCTGCGCCCCGCTCATGTCTCGCCCTCCGGCGGCACGGTGGGGGCGGCGCGGCGATGCCGGCGCACCAGCGGCGCACCGGCGGTCATCTGCAGATAGTCGCGGAGATTGCGCACCAGCGACAGCTCGAGGCGAGCCATGGTGGTGCGTGCCTCGGCCTGGGCCTCGACCTCGGCGCGCAACGTTTCGAGCACTTTCGGGCCGAGCGCCTCCAGGGTCTCCTCGCCGATCGCCTGGCGGGTCGCCACCTCCACGCGCTGTCCGCCGGCGACACGGAGCACGCCGCCGCGCACGGCCAGATGCCCTTCGCGGCCGCCCGTGTCGCGCCAGCTCAGCACCGATACCGCGAGCACCGTGAGAAAGTCCGCATGCCCGGGCAGGATGCCGAACCGCCCGGTGGCGTCCTCGGCCTCCACATAGGCCACTTCCTCGCGATCGAGAACGAGGGCCAGCGGGGTGCTGACCACCAGCCGCATCACCGCATCTCCCGCATCTGCCGTTCCTTGGCCTCCACATCGGCGAAGCTGCCGACCATGTAGAAGGCCTGCTCGGGCCAGTCGTCGCCCTCGCCTTCGAGGATCCGCCGGCAGCCGGCCAGCGTCTCCTCGACCGGCACCGATACTCCGGGCCGGCCGGTGAAGGCCTCGGTGACCGCGAAGGGCTGGGTCAGAAAGCGCACCAGGCGGCGGGCGCGACCGACCAGCTGGCGGTCCTCGCGGCTCAGCTCCTCGATACCGAGAAGGGCGATGATCTCGCGGAGCTCGCGGTAATGGGCGATCACCCGCCGCACCTCCTCGGCGATCCGGTAATGCGCCTCGCCGACCACCCGCGGATCGAGCAGAACGGAGCTCGAAGCCAGAGGGTCGATCGCCGGATAGAGTCCCTCGGCGGCCATCTCGCGGCTGAGGACGATGGCCGAATCGAGATGGACGAAGGTCTGGGCCACCGCCGGATCGGTGTAGTCGTCGGCCGGCACGTAGACCGCCTGGATCGAGGTCACGGCGGCCGCACCCACCGAGGTGATGCGTTCCTCGAGCTCGGCGATCTCGCTGGCCAGGGTCGGCTGGTAGCCCACCCGCGAGGGCAGGCGGCCAAGCAGGCCCGATACCTCGGCACCGGCCT
>CAYYZI010000099.1:0-8029 GCA_964475675.1 uncultured Geminicoccaceae bacterium | reverse complement strand
GCGGCCAAGCGGTGCTGCAGGACATCGTGCTGCCCGACGGAATGAAACTTCGCCGCAGCGATCTCGGCCAGGATGCGATCCTGCTGGAGCTCGAGGACGAGGCCGGTCTCGTGCATCTGCTGGTGGTCGACACCGCGAGTGGCAAGCGCACCGCCTTCTTCCGCCTGGTGCCGGCGCCCTGATGCGGCCATGACCCGGCCATGACCGAGGCGATCGTCACCGTCGAGAGCCTCGGTGCCGGCGGCGACGGCATCGCCCGCCTCGACGGTGAGCGTCTGTTCCTGCCGTACACGCTGCCCGGAGAGCGCTGGCGGGTACGCCTCGGCGCGAAGATCCATGGCGGCCGGCGTGCCACTCCGCTGGAACGCCTCGAAGGTCCCGCGCGGGCGAGCCCTGTCTGCCCCCATTTCGGCCGCTGCGGCGGCTGCAGCCTCCAGCATCTGCCCGAGGAGACCTATCGCTGCTTCAAGCTCGAGCGGATCCGCGAACCGCTCGCCCGCCGCGGCCTCGATCCCATCCGCATCGATCCCCCGAGGATGAGCCCGCTGCATTCCCGCCGCCGTCTGCGCCTCGCCTGGCAGTGGCGGGGCAGAAGGTTGGCGCTGGGTTTTCGCGTCGCCCGCAGCCATGCGGTGGTGCCCGTTTCGGTCTGCCCGATCGCCCGTCCCGAGCTGGTCGCTCTGCTGGCACCGCTGCAGGAACTGCTGGCCCTGCTCGAAGCAGCGGGAGCGCGCGGCGAACTGCTGCTCACTTCGCTGGATGCGGGGATCGATCTGCTGCTGGACTGGCGGGAGATGCCCGATCTCGCCGCGCGGGAAGCGCTCGCGGCCTTCGCCGAGGCCCGGGATCTCGCCCGTCTGTCGCTGCGCCCGGCCGGGAGCGGCGGCCCGGAGCCGCTGGTGGTGCGCCGCCGGCCCGTGCTGCGCTACGGCCCGTTCACCATCCCCTTTCCGCCGGGCGCCTTTCTCCAGGCGACCGCCGAGGGGGAAGCGGCGCTGCAGGCGTTCGTCGCCGATGCCACCTCGCCGGGAATGCGGGTAGCCGACCTCTATGCCGGGCTCGGTGCCCTGTCGCTGCCGCTGGCCGAACGATTGTCGCAGCTTGCCCTGTTCGAGGCCTCGGAGCCGGCGGTGGCAGCGGTATCGGCGGCCCTTCGCAGCCGCCCCGGCAGCCCGGTTGTCGCCGAGCGCCGGGATCTGGCGAAGCGGCCGCTGACCGTGGAGGAGCTCGCCGGTTTCGATCTCGTCATCCTCGATCCGCCGCGCGCGGGCGCCCGGGCGCAGGCCGAAATGCTCGCCACGGCACCGCTCGCCCGGCTCGTCTACATCTCCTGCAATCCGGCGAGCTTCGCCCGCGATGCCGCCATTCTGGCGGCCGGCGGCTGGCGCCTCGCCCGGCTGTGTCCGGTCGACCAGTTCCTGTTCGCCGCGGATGTCGAGATCAGCGCGCTGTTCCTGCGCGACGGTGCCGATCGGGCTTGATCTCCCGCCGGGGCGTCGCTAGATACCGCCCGAGGCCGTCTTCGCGGCCGGTTTCTTTTATGCCGCGCCCCCATCGTCTAGCGGTTAGGACGCAGCCCTCTCAAGGCTGAAACACGGGTTCGAGTCCCGTTGGGGGCGCCAGATCCGAACGCTTGCGCCCGCTAGGCCCGCAGCCGCCGGTTCTCCGGATCCCAGACCGGATCGGCGAGGATTCGCGCGTCCCGCATCTGCCCCAGGATCTCCACCGAAAGCTCGTTTCCCGGCGCCGCCACGGCCGGCTCGACATAGGCGAAGGCCAGCGATTTGCCGGTGACATGGCCGAACCCGCCCGAGGTGGTGACGCCGACGATGCGCGCGCCGGCGAAAACCGGCTCGTCGCCCAGCACCTCGGCGTCCCCCGGGGCGATCTCCAGATGGACGAGGCGGATCCGCGGCCCCTCTTCGCGCGCCCGGACGCTCGCCTCGCGGCCGCGAAATTCGCCCTTCTCCAGCGCCAGAAAGCGCTCCATCGCGGCCTCGATCATGTTGACCTCGTGGGTGAGCTCGCTGCCGAAGCCGCGATAGGCCTTTTCCATCCTGAGACTGTTCACGGCATAGGCGCCGAAATCGCGGACCCCGTGGTCGCTGCCCGCTTCCATCAGCGCGTCGTAGAGCTCCTCGAGCCGCTCTATCGGACAATGCAGCTCCCAGCCCAGTTCGCCCAGATAGTTGACGCGAAGGGCGGTGAGCGGAATGCCGGCCAGAACGATCTCCCTGCCGGTCAGCCAGGGGAAACGGTCGCCGGCGAGGGAGGTATCGGTCAGCGGCTGCAGCAGCTCGCGGGCCTTCGGCCCGGCCACGACCAGGAGCCCCAGCGCCTCGGTGCGATTGGCGATCTCCACATGTTCCCCGGCCCGCCTCGATGAGCGCAGATGGTCCAGACCGAGCAGCTCGGCACCGGCCGCGGAGCACAGATAGAACCGATCGGCGGCGAGCCGGGTGATCGTGACCTCGCCCAGGATGCGGCCGTTGTCGTTGAGGAAATGGGCGAGCACGATGCCACCTTCCCGCTTCGGCAGCCGGTTGGCCACCAGCCGGTCGAGGAATGCGGCGGCGTCGGGACCGGTGACCTCGAACTTGGCGAAGCTGGTGAAATCCATCACCCCGACGGCCTCGCGCACCGCCCGGCATTCTTCGGCGACATGGGGAAAGGCGTTGGTATGGCGAAAGCCGTGCCGTTCCGTGACGCCGGCCGGGGCGAACCATTGCGGCCGCTCCCAGCCCGCCGCCTCGACATGGATGGCGCCCCGGGCCAGGAGCCTGTCGTAAAGCGGCGATCGGCGCACCGGCCGCCCCGCCTCCCGCTGCTCGCCGGGCAGGGGGCAGACATACATGTGCTGGTACTCGTCGATGGCCTTGGCCCGCACATAATCGGCATCGGCCCAGCGGCCGAAGCGCCGGGGATCGAATTCGAGGGTGCTGATCTCGGCCTGGCCGTGGACCATCATCTGCGCCAGATAGCGTCCCACCCCGGGGCCCTGGACGATGCCGATGCTGCAGCCGGTGGCCAGCCAGTAGTTGCGAAGGCCGGGCGCCGGTCCCATCAGGAAATTGCCGTCGGGGGTGTGGCCGATGGCTCCGCTGACCACCCGCCGGATGCCGGCCTCGCCGAACAGCGGCAGCCGTTTCGCGGCCCGCTCCAGCCAGGGCATCAGCCGGTCGAGCTCGGGCGGAAAGAGCTCCATCTCGAAGCTCCAGGGCACCCCCTCCTCGAACACCGGACGCGCTCCCTGCCGTTCGTAGGGGCCGACCAGCAGGCCCTGCTGCTCCTGCCGCAGATAGGAATGGCACCAGGGGTCGCGCACCACCGGCAGCTCGCGCTCGAGACCGGCCAGGGCCGGCACCGCCTCGGTCACCATATACTGATGCAGCATGTCGACGATCGGCAGCTCCAGCCCGTTCCAGGCGGCCACCTGGCGGGCGTAGGAACCGGCGGCATTGACCAGATGCTCGCAGAGGATTTCGTCGTTCTCGGTACGCACCTTCCACTCGCCGGAGGGCAGCTGCTCGACTCCGGTCACCCGCGTGCGGCGGCGGATCTCGGCCCCTTTGCGGCGGGCGGCACCGGCCAGCGCGTTGGCGGCGCTCGACGGATCGACATGGCCGTCGGTCGGGGTCCAAAAGCCCAGCCGGACATCGAAGGTGTCGAGGCAGGGATGGATCTCGCGGATCTCCTCCGGCCCCACGAGATGGGCCTCGAAACCGAGATGGCGGGCCTGGCCGGCGAAGCGGCGGAACCAGTCCACCTCCTCCTCGGTCAGCGCCAGCCGCAGGCTGCCGCAGCCGTGCCAGCCGATACCGCCCGGCGCACGCTTTTCGAGTTCCCGGTAGAGGGCGATGCCATAGGCATGGATGCGGGCGACGCTGGGCGAGCCGACGAAATGGGCGCACAGGCCGGCGGCGTGCCAGGTGGAGCCCGAAGTGAGCTCGCCCTTCTCGATCAGGATGCTGTCGGTCCAGCCCTCGGCGGCCAGATGATAGAGCGTACCGACGCCGAGCATGCCGCCGCCGATGATCACGGTGCGGGCGTGTGTGGTCATCGGCGAACCTCCCTTCTCGCGGATCGTCAGTCGTCACCTGGCTCCGGCGGCAGCCGGATCGGCAGCCGGGCGCGGATCGCGGCGTCCAGTTCCGGTTCAATGTAACGCGGCCGGTGGCGCCGCAGAATGTCTTCGGTCAAGGCGATTGCCCGGTCCAGCACGGTGGTGGAACCGCGTTCGATCCATTCCTTGGGGCTCGAACGGTCGCCCAGCACCGGATAGAGATAGCTCTTCTGCATGAGATCGAGGGTCTGGGGATGACCGAGATAATGGCCCGGCCCGGCGATGCAGACCTCGCGCACGACCTCCACCGACAGGCTGTCGGGACCGGTATCGATGCCCCGAAGCGTGCGCAGCACGGCACCGATGGCATCATTGTCGATGACCAGCCCTTCGAGGGAAAAGCCCAGCAGGCTGGCCCGCATGCCGGCCGCCTCGTAGACGATGTTGGCCCCGGCATTGGCCACCAGCGCGTGGTTGATGCCGATCTCGTAGCCGGCCTGCTGGTCGCAGACCTTGCTGTCGGTCATGCCCGAGGCGACGCCGGTGGGGATGTCGTAGAACCGGCCCATCTGCGCGCAGGCCGCCATCAGCAGCGCCTGCTCGCCGCTGCCGCCGGACATTGCGCCGGTGCGCAGATCGGAGACGAAGGGCCAGGGACCGAGCAGCGCCGCGGCTCCCGGCTCTATGCAATGCACATAGACGAGGCCGGCCAGCACCTCGGCCACCGCCTGGGTGACGGCGCCGGCCAGCGCCGCCGGGCTGGTCGCGCCCGCCTGGCCGGCGGCCAGCAGCAGGACGGGCATGCCCGCCCGTACCGCCACCTCCAGGCAACGGCAGGCATCCTCGGCGAACTTCAGGGGCGGCACCACGAAGCAGCAGGAGAGACTGACGAAGGGCCGTGCCCGGAACGCCTCCTCGGAGCCGGCCAGCAGATGCAGCATGCCGAGTGCGGCCGCGAGCTGGCGGGGATGGCCGAAGCTCACCCCGACATGCTTGCGGGTACCGGCGAGGCAGGCATAGAGGGTGTTGATCTCCATCTCGTACGGGTCCTCGAGATCCCGGCACACCAGCGGGCGCTGGAAGAGATGGAGATGTTCGAGCAGATCCACGATGCGGGCCGCATCGTGGAGATCGGCGAGGGTCGATTCGCGGTAGCGGCCGCTGCGTGCATCGACGATGTGCACCGCGGCCCCCGCCGTGCCGAAATGGACCCGACGGCCGCCGGGATGGATGTCCAGTTCGGGATCCCGTGCGCAGAGGGGAAAGTCCCGGGCCGCGGCGGATATCACCTCTTCCACCAGCGCCCGGGGAAAGCACAGCCGTCCATGTTCGCTCAGCCGGGCGCCGCGGGCGGTGCACAGCTCGACACAGGAAGGGATGGGATCGGCCAGCCCGACGGTCTCCAGAATGTCGAGCGCGGCTTCGTGGATTGCGCGGCAATCGCTCTCCGACAGTGGCCCGTAGCTTCCGCCCTCGAGTCCGGCGCGTACCGGCCGTTCCGCTGCCGGCGGCACCCTGGCCCGCTCCGCCCTGCGTGCCGTCCTGCCGCCGCGCCGCCGCGTCACCATCGCCTGGGTCATGACCGCCTCCGCACTCGCGCGACGGTCGAAAGGTGACAGGAGCCGCGACCCCGATCAAACGAGAGTTTTTCACTCTCGCATGAATTTCGTTCATCATGGAGCCGTTGCCGTATAGGATGTTGCCGGTTCTCGGGCATGAAGAGAGTTCGGGAAAGCATGCGCCGGCGCGATCTCCCCTCGCTTTCCTCGCTGCGGGCCTTCGAGGCGGCCGCCCGGCATCTGAGCTTCCGCTCGGCCGCGCAGGAACTGGCGGTCACCGACTCGGCGATCAGCCACCAGATCCGCGAGCTCGAGCGCAGCCTCGGCACGGCCCTCTTCCGGCGGCACGGGCGGCGGGTCGAACTGACCCCCGAAGGCGCCCTCTATTTCCCCATTCTGCGCGATGCCTTCGAGCGCATGGCCGAGGGCGCCGCTCTGGTGCGGCGGGCGCGTTCCTCGGGGGAGCTGACGCTTCAGGTCTATGTCACCGTCGCGGTGCGCTGGCTGCTGCCCCGCCTCTACCGCTTCCACGAGGAGCATCCCGACATCCTGCTGCGCATCACCACCAGCTACCGGGGCTGGGAATTCGATGCCGAATATGCCGATGCCGGGTTCGTCTATCGCAAGGCGCCGCTGGAGCCGGCCTGCCACTACACGCCGCTCTTTCGGGTACCGATCTTCCCGGTGGCCAGTCCGACGCTGGTCGAGGCCGGGCTGCGGCATCCGGCCGATCTCGCCCGCTTCCACCTGATCCGCGTACCGCCCGCCCGTGACGAATGGAAGGCCTGGCTGGATGCGGCCGGCTGGCCGGAGCTCGAAGGCCTGCCCGGTCCCAGCTTCGACACCTATCTGCTGGCTTTCGAGGCGGCGCTGGCCGGACGGGGCGTGGCGATGGCCGCCGAGTTCATGATCCGCAGCGAACTGGAGAGCGGCAGGCTGGTGCGGCTGTTCGACATCACCGTGGAGCAGCCCGGCAGCTGGTATCTGGCCTGCCGCAAGGAGGACCGGCACGATCCGCGGATCGTCCGGCTGCGCGCATGGCTGCTGCGCGAGGTGGCGGCCGATCCCTGCCTTCTCTCCGGCCGCGGCTGAACGCGGCGCCGCGCGTTCACCGGTCGTTAACCTTGTCCGCCTAGTCTCGCTGCGAACAGCCGGACGAAAGGTTTCGCATGAGAGCCCCCTGCCATGCCGCGCCGCCGGCTACGGTGCCCCGCGCATGCGCCGATATGGCGCCAGAGGCGGTCCTCCTCGCCACCCTCGAGGACGGTACGGAGGTGGCCGTGCGCAACGATCTGCGGCGCGTGACGACATACGTGCTGATCGAGCAGGGGCGCTGGTTCGAGCATGAATGGGATCTGCTGCGGCGGGTCGCCACGCCCGGCGCCACCGTCTTCGACATCGGTGCCAATCACGGCGTCTACGCGCTGGCGCTGGCCCGCCGGGTCGGTCCCTCCGGCCGGGTGGTGGCCTTCGAGCCGGGCGCCGATCCGGCATCGCTGCTGGCCCGCGCCGCCGCCGAGGCGGGCCTCTCCTGTCTGGAACTCCGGGAGCACGCCATCGGTGATCGCGACGGCAGGCTGTCGCTGGTCGCCGAGAGCGGCTGCGAGGAGGCCCGGGTGACGGACGCTGGCGCGGGTGGCGCCGAGATCGGCTGTCGGCGGCTGGATACGGTGTGGCGCGGGCTGGGGCGGCCCGATCCCTGCATCCTCAAGGTCGATGTGGAAGGTGCGGAAGCCCTGGTGTTCGAGGGCGCGCGGGAAATGCTGGTGGCCACATCGCCGCTGGTGATGTTCGAAATCTCCGGTGATCGCCAGCGGGCGACCGATCTCTGCCGCCGGCTCGCCGGCTTCGGCTTCACCCCCTGGCGCTATCTGCCGGGCCTCGGCCTGCTGGTACCGGCCGAACCCGGGGACTGCTCGAGCTTCCAGCTCAACCTGGTGGCGCTCGGGCCCGACAGGGCCGAGGCGCTGGCGGCGGCCGGGCTGCTGGTCGCGCAGGAGGGGGAAGCAGAGGAGCCAAAGACCATCGAAGCGGCCCTCGAGACGGCGTTAGGGCTGCTGGCCGATCCGGCTTCGGTGCCGGCCGCGCAGCGACCCGGCCGGGCACGCAACGCGCTGTGGCGCATCGAGTCCCATCTCGAAGAGATCCCGGAGGCGCCGGCATATCCCCATCGCGCCCTCGCCTACCGTCTCGCCATGGCCCTCGGCGAGCCGGAGCGGGGGGCGCGGCACCTGGGAGCGATCCGGGCGGCGATCAGCCGGCAGCCCGTCTCCTCCCCGCCGGCGATGGCCATGAGCCCCTGGCTCGACCGCCTGCCGCCCGGCACGGAGCTCGCGGCCTGGGTGCAGATCGACCTGTTCGACCGCATGCTCTGCGCCCACAACTGGTCGAGCCGCCTTCTGCCGAC
>CAYYZI010000098.1:0-8051 GCA_964475675.1 uncultured Geminicoccaceae bacterium | reverse complement strand
GCGAGCAGGATCAGCAGGCTCCAGAAATAGGCACCGTAGAGCCAGGCCATGGCCCGCTGCCCGCCGCGGCGCAGCCTCTCGCGGCCGGCGGCCAGCAGCAGGGCCAGGATCTGGCGCCAGGGTGCCGCCGGACGGCGGCCCAGCCGTCCCGCGCGATAGAGCTCGCGTGCCGCCGACCGGCGCAGCTTGCCGCTCGAGGTCTTGGGCAGGGCGCGCGGCGCCAGCAGCACCACCTCGTCCGGCGCCTCGCCGAGAAAGGCCACCACCTTCTCGCGGATCGTCTCCTCCAGGGCGCGCCGCCTCTCGGGCTCGTCAATCCGCGTCTCGGCGAGAATGACCAGACGTTCGGTGCCCTCCTCCCGCGCCGGCACCCCGATCACCGCCACGCAGCCGCGCCGCACCCCCTCGATATCGCCCACCAGCTCCTCGATGTCCTGGGGATGGACGTTGCGGCCGGCGCGGATGATGAGGTCCTTCTGACGGCCGGTGACGAACAGCTCGCCGCCGACCATGTAGCCGAGATCCCCGGTCTCCAGCCAGTCGCCGTCGAACAGGCGACGGCTGGCCTCGGGATTGGCGAAATAGCCCCGGCAGGCGGAGGGACCCCGGAACTGGATGCGGCCCTGACGCCGGTCGGGCAGCTCGCGGCTGGCCTCGTCGACGATGCGGATCTCGTGACCCGGTATGGGAAAGCCGCAGCCGACGATCTCCAGCGCCTGATCCTCCTCCCCGGCCACCGGGACCGCTTCACCGCGACGGGCCAGCATCCCGGCATCGATGCGATCGATCACCGGGCCGCGGCCGGGCGGCGGAAAGGCGAGGCCAACGCTGTTCTCGGCGAGACCGTAGACCGGAGCCATGGCCGTTTCGCGAAAGCCGAAGGGCGCGAAACGTGCGGCGAAGCGGCGAATGGTGCTGGCCCGCACCGGCTCGGCGCCGTTGGCCACCAGACGCAGGCAGGAGAGGTCGAGCCCTTCCAGCTCCGCATCCTCGATGCGGCGCAGACACAGTTCGAAGGCGAAATTGGGGGCGGCCGAAAGCGTCGCCCGCGCGTGATGGATGGCCCGCAGCCAGTCGACCGGATGGGCGAGAAAGCGCTGCGGCGACATCAGCACCAGCGGCGCGGTGTAGTAGAGGGTGCCGAGCCAGGCGCCGATCAGCCCCATATCGTGATAGAGCGGCAGCCAGCTCACGAAGATGTCGGCCGGCGTCGCCTCCATGGCCTGGCCCATGGCGCGGATGTTGGCCAGCAGATTGGTATGGGTGAGCATCACCCCCTTGGGATCGCCGGTACTGCCCGAGGTGTACTGCAGCAGTGCCAGCGCGTCGGCGGGCGCGGCGGGCGGCGCCCGATGCTCCGGTTCGGCGGCGAAATCCTCGACATGCACCACCGCCCCGATCTCCGGTACCAGCGCCCGCACCAGCACCGCCGCCCGCTCCAGCTCGCGGGTGACGAACAGCAGCCGGGCCCCGGCATTGGCGAGGATGCGGCGCTGCCGCAGCAGATGCTCGCGCAGTTCCCCGAGGCGGAAGGGCGGATAGATGGGCACCGGCACGCAGCCGGCCAGCAGGGTGCCGGCGAAGGCGACGAAGAACTGGCGGCAGGTGGGCATCATGATGGCCACCCGGTCGCCCGGCTCCAGTCCCCGGCGGCGGAGACCGGCGGCGACCTTCGAGGCCTCCGCGAACAGCGCCCCGTAAGTCAGGGTCTCGGCTCCGCCCTCGTCGGTCAGCAGGCGCATATGGACCCGCTCGCCGCGGCGCTCGGCATGCCAGCGCAGCACTTCGATCAGGGTTTCGGCATGTTCGGGAACGGCGGCTTCCTCGAGCGGCGGCGGCATCGCCGCCAGCTCCTCGATGCGGGCCGCGGCCTGTCTGCTCGCCCGCACCAGCGCTGCCAGATCGGCCACGGTGTCGGCCTCGGTCATGGCCCGAATCGGCAGGCGCACGCCGAACTGGCGCTCGAGCCGGGCCACCAGCTCCACCCGCCCGAGGCTGTCGATCCCGAGATCGCGATCGATGCGGCTCTCGGGCGTCACCCGCAGCCCGCCCCTGGCGCGCGGCCGCAGCTCGAGGGCAACCTCGCGGGTAATGCGTGCCACTTCGGCGAGGACGGGATCCCTGCCCTCCTCCGCGGCCCCTTCCCCGGGGGCGCCTGCTGCCGGCTCGGCCATGGCCTGTCCCCTTCCGCAGCGGTTGTTATAGGCCGGCGCCGCCGCCCCGCAACAATCCGCCTCTTGTCACGCCGCCGCGGCGACCTTAGGTTCGCAGGTGGATCTCAACGGGGTGCCCCGCAGGGGGCTGAGAGCCGGAATGCGGCAACCCGTCGAACCTGATCCGGATCATACCGGCGAAGGGATTTGAGATGCTGGCGAGAAGCCTGCCCATCGCACATCCCTCGACGGCAGTCGGTCGAGGGCCAAGTGCACACTGCGTCTGAAGATTTCCCCGTCGAACGCGCGACCGCGATCGCCGGCACCCTGCTGGCGCGCCTGCGTCGCGAGCGCCCCTCGGTGCATGTGCTCACCAGCCCGGTGGCCATGCCCCTGTCGGCCAACGTGCTGCTGGCGGTGGGAGCCGAGCCGAGCATGACCTCGCGGCCCGAGGTGGTGACCGAGTTCGTGGCCACCAGCCGGGCCCTGGTGGTCAATCTCGGCATGCTCGACGCCGAACGCGAGACCGCCATCACCTGCGCGGTGCCCGCGGCCATCGCCCAGGGTCGCCCCTGGCTCCTCGATCCGGTCAAGGTGGAGCAGGCCGGCACGCGCCGGCGCTTCGCCCTCGATCTGCTGCGCCAGCGTCCGGCGGTACTGCGTGCCAACCATGCCGAAATTGCCTGCCTGGCCGGGGCCGGCCAGGAACCCGGAGCCCTGGCCCGCGCCTTCGGCACGGTGGTGATGGCCACCGGCATGGTCGATCAGGTGACCGACGGTACGCGCTGCTTTCGGATCGGCATGGGCAGCCCGCTGATGCAGCGGGTCACCGCCATGGGCTGTGCCCTGTCGGCGCTGACCGGAGGCTTTCTGGCGGTGGCCAACGATTCCTTCGAGGCGGCGGTGGCCGCGATCCTGGTGTTCGACGTCGCCGGCGAGATCGCCGCCGACGAGGCCAGGGGGCCGGGCAGCTTCCAGAGCGGTTTCCTCGACGCCCTTTACGGCCTCTCCCAGGACGATCTCGAGCGTCGGGCCAGACCGCGATGAAACCGGCGCTCGATCTCCGCCTCTATGCGGTCCTCGATCCCACCCTCACCGCCGGGCGCGAGCCCGTGGCCTGTGCCCTGGCCGCGGTACGTGGCGGTGCCACCCTGGTGCAGCTTCGCGACAAGCGCTATGCGGCGCGCCCGGTGATCGCTCTGGCCCGCGCTCTGCGCGAGGCCCTGGCCCCGAGCGGGGTGCCGCTCATTGTCGATGATCGGGTGGACGTGGCACTGGCCGCGGCTGCCGCGGGCGTGCATCTCGGCAAGGAGGACATGGAGCCGGCCGATGCGCGGCGCCTGCTCGGCCCCGAGGCGCTGATCGGGGTCACCGTGCACCATGCCGCCGAAGCCGATACGGTCGACCCCGCCTCTGCCGACTATGCCGGAATCGGCCCCGCCTTCGCCACCACCAGCAAGGACCCGGGCGATCCGCCGCTGGGCGCCGATGGCCTGGCCCGCCTCGTGCGCCATCTGCGCGCCCGCCTGCCGGGCTTTCCGGTCTGCGCCATCGCCGGCATTACCAGCGCCAACGCCGCCTCCGTGATCGAGGCCGGGGCCGACGGCATCGCCGTCATCTCGGCGCTGTTCCTGGCCGAGGATATCGAGGCCGCGGCCCGGGAGCTTCGCACCATCGTCGATCGGACCCTGGCCCGGAGGAAACGCCCGTGACCGCCATCGCGCTGACCATCGCCGGATCGGATTCGGGCGGCGGCGCCGGCATCCAGGCCGACCTCAAGACCTTTTCCGCCCTCGGCGTCTACGGCTGCTCGGTGATCACTGCGCTCACCGCCCAGAACACCCGAGCGGTGACCGGGATCTTCGCGGTCGATGCCGATTTCGTCGCCGCCCAGATCGACGCCGTGTTCGAGGATATTGCCGTCGATGCCGTCAAGATCGGCATGCTCGACCGTCCCGAGGTGATCGCCCGGGTGGCCGCACGGCTGCGCCACTGGCGGCCGCGCTGGATCGTGCTCGATCCGGTGATGGTCGCCAAGAGCGGCGACCGGCTGTTGCGCGAGGAGGCGGTGGCGAGCCTCAGGGAGGAACTTCTGCCACTCGCCGATCTGATCACCCCCAACCTGCCCGAAGCGGCGGTGCTGCTGGGCGAGGAGCCGATCCGCGAGCGCCGACGCATGGGCAACATCGCGGCCCGCCTGCAGGGCCTCGGTGCCCGCAACGTCCTCCTCAAGGGCGGCCATCTCCAGGAGGAGACCAGTCCGGATCTGCTGCTGCACGGTGGCGAGCATTACTGGCTGGAGGCGCCGCGGATCGCCACCCGCAACACCCACGGCACCGGTTGCACCCTGTCCTCGGCCATCGCCGCGTTGCTGGCCCGTGGGCGGCCGCTGCCGCAGGCGGTGACCGAAGCCAAGGAATATCTGAC
This sequence comes from uncultured Geminicoccaceae bacterium, assembly GCA_964475675.1. Taxonomy (GTDB): domain Bacteria; phylum Pseudomonadota; class Alphaproteobacteria; order Geminicoccales; family Geminicoccaceae; genus JALSRW01. The sequence goes on along the minus strand of CAYYZI010000098.1, from coordinate 3,471 downwards.
CCGGGCGATCGCCGCAGCCGACCGGCTGCGGGTGGGCCGCGGCAACGGCCCGGTCCACCACTTCTTCGCCTTCTGGCCCGAGGAGGGGGACCCATGAGCCCAGCATCGCGTCGCGGCGTTCTGGCCGGCATCGCCAGCGGCAGCCTGGCCGCGCCTGCGGTGCTGCGCGCCCAGCCGCGCCATGCCTGGCGGATGGTCACTTCCTGGCCGCGCAATCTGCCGGGACCGGGCGTCTCCGCCCAACGGCTCGCCGACCGCATCACCAGCCTGAGCGGCGGCCGCATCACCGTCGAGCTCTACGGCGCCGGCGAGATCGTGCCGGCCTTCGAGGTGATGGACGCGGTCGGCCGGGGCGTGGCCGAGCTCGGCCATTCGGCGGCCATCTTCTGGCTCGGCAAGATCCGCGCCGCGGCCTTCTTCACCGCCGTCCCCTTCGGCCTGCGGCCGCTCGAACACATCGCCTGGATCGAGCTGGGCGGCGGCCAGGAACTGTGGGACGAGCTCTATGCCGCCTTCGGCGTCAAGCCCTTCATGGCTGGCAATACCGGCATGTCGATGGGCGGCTGGTTCCGCCGCGAGCTGCGCTCGGCTTCCGATCTGCAGGGGCTCAAATGGCGCATGCCGGGGCTCGGCGGCGAGATGTACCGGCCTCTGGGGGTGGTCCAGGTCTCGCTGCCGCCGGGCGAGATCCTGCCGGCCCTGCAGAGCGGCGCGATCGACGCCACCGAATTCGCCGGACCGTCCAGCGATCTCGCCCTCGGCTTCTACAAGGTGGCGCCCTACTACTACTGGCCGGGCATCCACGAGCCCAACGGCAGCAGCGAATGCCTGATCAATCTCCGGGCCTGGCGGGCGCTCGACGAGGAGCTCCGGGAAGTGGTGGCGACCGCCTGCGCCACCGAGAACGCCTACGCCCTGGCCGAAAGCGAAACGCGCAACGCCGCCGCGCTCGAGGCGCTGGTCACCGAGCATGGCGTCGAGCTGCGCCGTTTTCCCGAGGACATCATCGCCCGCGCCCGCGACAGCGCGCGTGCGCTGCTGCAGCGCTTTGTCGAGGAAGGCGGCATCGCCGCCCGCATCGCCCGCTCCTACAGGGCCATGCTGGAGGGTCTCGATGCTTGGCCGAAGGTCTCGGTGCGCGGCTTCCTCGAGGCCCGGGATGGGCCATGAGCGCCCGCCCGGGATCGCCGTTTCGGTCCCCCGCCTGGTGTTCGGCGAGATGGTCCTGTTCGCCGATCTCTCCTGCCGGCTTCCGGCCGGTGCCTGGACCTGTCTGCTGGGCCCTTCCGGGGTCGGCAAGACCACGCTCTTGCGGCTGATCGCCGGCCTCCTGCCGGGCGGCACGGTGACCGCCGATGACGGGCGCCCGCTGGAGGGCCGCGTCACCCTGATGGCCCAGCAGGACCTGCTGCTGCCCTGGCTGGACGTGCTCGGCAACAGCCTGCTCGGCCACCGCCTGCGCGGCGAAGGGGGGCAGCGCTACCAGGAGCTCGAAGCACGGGCACGCCGCCTGCTGGCCCGGCTCGGTCTCGGCCGCCGGCTGACGGCACTGCCGGCCCAGCTCTCCGGCGGCATGCGCCAGCGGGTGGCCCTGGCCCGCACCTTCATGGAGGAGCGGCCGGTGGTGCTGATGGACGAGCCCTTCTCGGCGCTGGATGCCATCTCCCGCCACCGCCTGCAGGAAATGGCGGCCGAGCTGCTCGATCGGCACACCGTGCTGCTGGTCACCCACAGCCCGCTCGAAGCGCTCCGCCTCGGTCATCGCATCCTGGTGATGGGCGGCCAGCCGGTGACCCTGCGCGAGATCCCCGCGCCGCCCGGCCCGCCGCCGCGGCAGCTCGGCGATCCGGCACTTCTGGCCCTGGAGGCCGAGCTGCTCGAGGAGCTCGCCGCCTCGGATGCGCAGATGGAGGAAGCATGGGCTTCCACCGTCCCCTGATCACCGGCCTCGGCCTGCTGCTGCTGTGGCAGCTCCTGGTCTGGGCCACCGCCGCCCCGCCCTACATCCTGCCGGGACCGGTGGCGGTGGCCCGCGTCCTCCTGGCCCGGGGCGATCTCCTGCTGGTGCATGCCCTGACCACGGCCATCGAGATCCTGGCCGGCATCCTGATCGGCTCCCTGGTCGGGGCGTTCAGCGCCATCCTGCTGACCGCCTTCGCCCTCGCCCGCCGCTGGCTGATGCCGGTACTGGTGGTGAGCCAAGCCCTGCCGGTCTTCGCCCTCGCCCCCCTCCTGGTGCTGTGGCTGGGTTACGGCATGGCCTCCAAGATCGCCATGGCGGTGCTGATCATCTACTTCCCGGTGACCGCCGCCTTCTTCGACGGGCTGCGCCGCACCGAGCCCGGCTGGCTGGAGCTCGCCCGGGTGATGAACGCGACACCGGCCGCCGTTCTCTGGCGCATCCGCCTGCCCGCCGCCCTGCCCGCCCTCGGCTCCGGGCTGCGGGTGGCGGCCTCGGTGGCGCCGATCGGGGCGGTGGTCGGTGAATGGGTCGGCTCCAGCGCCGGGCTCGGCTTCCTGATGCTGCACGCCAATGCCCGCATGCAGGTCGATCTGGTGTTCGCCGCCCTGTTCGTGCTCGCCCTGATGGCCCTCGCTCTCTACTTCGCCATCGATCGTGCCGCCCGGCGCCTCGCGCCCTGGCAGCAGGACACCCTCGCCGAGAACTAGAAGGAGGAGACCCCATGCGCCTCGTTTCCGCCATCCTCGTCGCGCTGCTCGCCCTGGCCGGCCCCGCCCGTGCCGCCGAAAACCTGCGCGTGATGCTCGACTGGTTCGTCAATCCCGATCACGGCCCGCTGGTGATCGCCCGCGAGAAGGGCTTCTTCGCCGCCGAAGGGCTGGAAGTGGAGCTGATCGCCCCGGCCGATCCCAACGATCCGCCCAAGCTGGTGGCGGCGGGGCGGGCGGATATCGCCGTCTCCTACCAGCCCCAGCTCCATCTCCAGGTCAACGAGGGCCTGCCGCTGGTGCGCATCGGCACCCTGGTGGCGACCCCCCTCAACAGCCTCGTGGTGCTGGCCAGCGGCCCGATCACCAGCATCGAGGATCTGGCCGGCAGGAAGATCGGCTTTTCGGTGGGCGGTTTCGAGGACGCGCTGCTCGGGGCGATGCTGGAGAAATACGGCCTCTCCCTCGAGGAGGTGACGCTGGTCAACGTCAATTTCTCGCTCTCGCCCTCCCTGCTCAGCGGTCAGGTGGATGCGGTGATCGGCGCCTTCCGCAATTTCGAGCTCAACCAGATGGATCTGGTGGGTGCCCCCGGCCGCGCCTTCTACCCCGAGGAGGAAGGGGTGCCGGCCTATGACGAGCTCATCTACCTGGCGCGCAACGACCGGCTCGACGATCCCCGTCTGCGCGCCTTCCTGACCGCCGTCGAGAAGGCCACCCTGTGGCTGGTCAACCATCCCGAGGAGGCCTGGAACCTCTTCCGGAGCACCAGCGCCGAGCTCGACGACGAGCTCAACGCCC
>CAYYZI010000097.1:0-8091 GCA_964475675.1 uncultured Geminicoccaceae bacterium | reverse complement strand
GGTCGACTGGAGGATGAGGAAGTTCTCGCCGGCGCGGGCCGGGGCGGCATTGCCGGCGAGCAGCAGAAGCAGGGCCAGCAGTCGGATCATGGCAGCAGTCTCCCTTCGACATGGGCACGGGCCGCTTCGCTCTGCGGCCGGGTGAAGAAGCGCTCGGCCGGGGCGTGCTCCAGCACCCGGCCGCCATGCAGGAACACCACATCCTCGGCGAGGCGGCGGGCCTGGGCCACGTCATGGGTGACCAGCACGAGGCGGGTGCCGGCCGCCCGGCTCTGCAGCAGCAGCTTCTCGATCGCCCGGGTCGCCGCCGGATCGAGGCTGGCGGTGGGCTCGTCGAGAAACAGGATGTCGGGCTCGAGCGCCAGTGCCCGGGCCAGCGCCACCCGCTGCTGCTCTCCGCCCGACAGGCGGCGGGCGGGAAGATGCGCCAGATGCGCGAGGGCGCAGCTTTCGAGCACCGCCTCCAGGCGCCGGCGGCGTTCGCCGCGGGGCAGGCCGCGGGCGGCCAGGGCGAAGCTGATGTTGGCGGCCACCGAGCGGCGCAGCAGTACCGGTTTCTGGAAAACCATCGCCTGGCGGCGCCAGACCGGCGGGCCGGGAGGGCGGCCGTTCCACAGAATCGCGCCGCGATCGGCCGGCAGCAGCCCGTGCAGCACCCGCAACAGGGCGCTCTTGCCGGCACCGTTGGCGCCCAGCACCACCGTCAGCCCCTCGGCGCCGAGGGCGAAGGTGACATCCTCGAGGGCGGTACGGGCGCCGAAAGCGAGACCCAGCCCGCGCACCTCGAGCGGCAGAATGCGGTCGCGGTCAGACATGCGACAGGCGGGCCGCGGTGCCCCGCAGCAGCGCCGTGGCGCCGGTCACCACCAGCGCCAGGCTGACCAGCACCAGCCCCAGCGCGAGGGCCAGGGCGATCTCGCCCTTGGAGGTCTCGAGAGCGATGGCGGTGGTCATCATCCGGGTCACATGCCGGATGTTGCCACCGACGATCATCACCGCCCCGACCTCGGCGATGGCCCGGCCGAAACCGGCCAGCGCCGCCGTCAGCAAGCCGAAACGCCCCTCGTAGAGGAGGGTGGGAATGGCCCGCCAGGGGCCGATCCCCAGGGATCGGAGCTGCTCGGCATATTCCTCCTGCAGGCCGCTGAGCAGCTCCCGCGACAGGGCGGCGACGATCGGCGTCACCAGGATCGCCTGGGCGATGATCATCGCGGTCGGGGTGTAGAGCAGGCGGAGGGCGCCGAGCGGCCCGGCATTGGACAGCAGGATGTAGACGAACAGGCCGACCACCACCGGCGGCAGGCCCATCAGCGCGTTCAGGAGGACGATGGCCGCCTGGCGACCGGGAAAGCGGAGGCTGGCCAGGAGCGCCCCGAGCGGCATGCCGAGCAGGCAGGCGATGGCCACCGCGGCGAGGCTGACGGCGAGCGACAGCCGCACGATTTCCATGAGCTCCGGATCGCCGGCCAGCACCAGCTCCAGGGCCAGGGCGAAGGCCGCTCCCAGATCCTCCATGCTCCCTCCCGCATTGTGCCTGCGGATTTATCCAATTTTATGCAATTTCCGCAAGTCTGCGCGGAAGGCGCAGCCAGTCGGGCAACGGATCAGGGATCGATCACCTTGCCGGGATTGAGAATGCCGCGGGGATCGAGACTCTGCTTGAGGCGCCGCATCACCGCGATTTCCTCGGGGCTGCGGACATAGCCGAGATAGGGCTTCTTGATGATGCCGATGCCGTGCTCGGCGGAAACGGTGCCGCCGAAACGGCGCACCAGCCCGTACACCTCCTGCTCGATCGCCGCCGGCTCGACCCCGGCCGGAACGTCGGTCACCACATGGATGTTGCCGTCCGCCACATGGCCGAAGAACACCGCGCGGATGCCGGGAAAGCGTTTGGCCAGTCGGGGTGCGCAGGCCCGCACATAGGCCTCCATGCGATCGATCACGAGGCCAATGTCGAAGTTGAGATGGCGGCCGAAAATCTGGGGGAACTCGGCGACCGCGTCGCGCACCGCCCAGAGGTCGCGGATATCGGCTTCCGAACGGGCCAGCGCCGCGTTCTCCACCAGTCCGGTCTCGAACATGCCTTCCAGCAGCTGCTCGAAACGTTCGGGATCGTGGGCCGGATCGTAGCCCTGGGCCTCGAGCAGCACGTACATGCCGTGGCGGCCGGAGAGCGGCGCCCGGAGCTGGGCGACATGGCCGGTCAGCAGCTCGTAGAAGCCGGGCCACATCGCCTCGAAGGCCGAGAGCTGACCCCCCAGATCGGTGCGCGCCCGCTTCAGGAGCTCGACCACGGCAGGGAAGTCGCGCAGCCCGCAGAATGCCACCGAGCGGCTGCGCGGCCGCGGCTGCAGGCGCAGCACCGCCCGGCTGATGATCCCGAGCACCCCCTCCGAGCCGATGAACAGCTGCTTGAGGTCGAACCCCGCATTGTTCTTGATGAGCTTGTTGAGGTTGCTGAGAATCGTGCCGTCGGCCAGCACCACCTCGAGACCGAGCACCATGTCGCGGGCCATGCCGAAGCGCACCACCCGGTTGCCGCCGGCATTGGTGGCCAGATTGCCGCCGATCTGGCAGGAACCGCGGGCGCCGAGATCGAGCGGCAGCAGGAAACCGGCTTCCTCGGCGGCCGTCTGGGCGGCCTCGAGGACGGTGCCGGCACGGACCGTCATGGTCGCCGTCGCGGGATCGATCTCCTCGATGCCAGCCAGACGATCGAGCGACAGGGCGATCGCCTCGCGCTCCGGACGGGCACCACCGGCGAGGCCGGTGAGCCCGCCCTGCGGCACCACAGCCTGCCGATGGACGTTGCAGATCCGCAGGCAGGTAGATAGCTCGCCGGTCGTCGCCGGTCGTATCAGAGCCTTCGGCGGCTGCGGTTCGAGCCCCGCCCAGTCGTTCCAGTAGCGCTGCGGCACCGCCTCGCCGACGGTAACCACCGTCGCGCCCAGTGTTTCGAGAAGTTCCTCGACGAGCTTGTCCATCTCCGCCCCCGCATCTTCGGCGGAGAGGTTTTCGCAACTCCGCGGCCTCGCGGCAATGCCGCGTTGGCCGGCGCAGCCCTGCGGTCAGGCCGCCTTCTGGATCGCCAGCCGCTGCCAGACCTCGCCCAGTGCCGCCACCAGTTCGTCCATCAGCCGGTCGTCGTGCAGCGGACTCGGGGTGATGCGCAGGCGCTCGGTGCCGCGCGGCACGGTCGGAAAGTTGATGGGCTGGATGTAGATGCCGAACTGCTCCAGCAGCAGGTCGGAGGCCTGTTTGCACTGTACCGCGTCGCCCACCAGCACCGGCACGATATGGGTGACGGAAGGCATCACCGGCAGACCTGCTTCCCGCAGCCGGCGCTTGAGCCGCGCCGCCCGATCCTGATGCCGCGCGCGCAGCCGCTGCCCCTCCTCGCCCTTGAGAAAGCGCACCGAGGCCAGTGCCCCGCCGACCGTGGCCGGAGTCAGCGAGGTGGTGAAGATGAATCCCGCCGCATAGGAGCGGACTGCATCGACCAGCGCCCGGGAGGCGGCGATGTAGCCGCCCATGCAGCCATAGGCCTTGGCCAGGGTGCCCTGGATCACGTCGACCCGGTCCATCTCGCCGATCTTCTCGGCGACCCCGGCACCGCGCGTCCCGTACATGCCCACCGCATGCACTTCGTCAAGGTAGGTCATCGCGTTGTAGCGCTCGGCGAGGTCGCAGATCTCGGCGATCGGGCCGAAATCCCCGTCCATCGAATAGACGCTCTCGAAGACGATCAGCTTGGGGCGCTCGCGGGGCTGCCCTGCCAGCAGCTGCTCGAGATGGGCGAGATCGTTGTGGCGGAAGATCTGCTTCTCGCAGCGCGAGCTGCGCACCCCGGCGATCATCGAGGCGTGGTTGAGCTCGTCGGAGAAGATCACGCAGCCGGGCAGCAGCCGGGCGATGGTGCTGATCGCCGCCTCGTTGGCCACATAGCCGGAGGTGAACAGCAATGCCGCCGGCTTGCGATGCAGATCGGCCAGCTCTTCCTCGAGCAGCACGTGCAGATGGGTGGTGCCGGAGATGTTGCGGGTGCCGCCGGCCCCCGCGCCATAGGATTCGAGGGCGCTGCGCGCGCCCTCCAGCACCGCCGGGTTCTGGCCCATGCCGAGATAGTCGTTGGAGCACCAGACCGTGACCTCGCCGACCCCGTCGGGGCGATGGTGCCTGGCATTCGGAAAGCGACCGACCTGGCGAGCCAGGTCGGCGAAGACGCGGTAGCGCCCTTCCGCCTTGATGCGAGCGATGGCGTCCACGAAGATCTGCTCGTACTTCATCTCGGCCGTTCCCTGCCGCTGGAAATGGGCCTGCCCCATCACCTCGTAACACTATTGCGCAGGATCGCCAGCGCAACCTTGTCCCAGGTCAAAAGCTGGAATGGCCGCCTATCCCCCTTGCCGGGCGGCGACCGGGGCGAGAGCGGGCCGGTCCTAGAGGAAGCGGACCTGCACGAGGGTGCCGAGATCCTCGAAATCGAAGGGGCGGTCGGGGCGCAGCACGACCTGGGCATAGCGGCCGGCCGGCGCACCGTTGCCCTCGCCGCTCAGGGCGGCGAGGCCGGGCTTGAAGTCGATCCGTTCGACCTGCGCCAGCACCGGTTCACGGCGGCCCGGCACGTAGATTTCCGCGCGTTGGCCGACCTCGAGGCGGGCGGCCTTGTCGATCGGCAGCTGCGCGCGCACCAGCAGCGGCTTGTCGGCGGCGGCCAGTACCGCCACCGTTTCGCCGGTGCGGGCGTACTGGCCGGGCGGCACCAGCCAGTCGAGCAGCACGCATTCGCAGGGGCTTTCGAGCACCGCCGCCCGTCCCTGTGCGCTGCGGATCTGCACCACGGCGTCGCCGGGCGTGTAGATGTCCTTGCGCGGCATCGCCTCCACCTTGCCTCCGTAGGGGGCGCGCAGCTCGGCCACCGGCACCCAGATCACCGCGTTCTCGGCCTTGATCACGAAGAACTTCTCGCGCACGCCCACCGCCACCAGGCCGGCCAGCGCCAGCGCGGCGAGCCCCAGCAGCGTGTAGCCCAGCATCCGCTTGAGCCGCTTGCCGAGACCTTCTTCTTCGGCGAAGGGATCGTTCACCGGGATCCGGGCACGCAGCTCGGCCCCGTTCTCGCGCCCGGCGATGGCAAGGACGTCGCCGGCGCTGACGATTTCCCCGGACAGATAGGCATCGACCAGGTAGCGGAAAAGATCGAGCTGGCCCTTGGAGAGACCGATGAACTTGCAGCCGAAGCGGGGGATCTCGCGATCGACATAGACCATCTGGCAGTCGACATGGAGGACGATCTCGAAATCCTCGAACGGGAAGAAGAGGCGCGCCGGAAAGCGCTCCCCGGGCTGCCGCGAGGTGATCTCGGCACCGACACCGAAACCGCCGAGGGACCAGTCGTCGGTGACGAAACGGGTGCCGTCGATCTCGATCCCGATGGGGATCCGCAAGCGGATGTGCTGTCTGTGAATTTCCGTCTCGTGGGCGATCTGTGCCTGCATGGGGATCCCTCAGGAGATTGGCAGGCCCGACAGGCCGGGCGGCAGCTCGAGCGCGCCTGTCAGGAAGGCGATGACGACAACCAGCGTGGCCAGTGCCAATGCATGGACGAAGGTGGAGCCGATCTCATGCCAGCGTCCGTTGCCCTGCGCCGATTTGCGGGCGATGTTCTGGCGCGTCCAGCGCTGGCGATCCAGGCGGAACAGGGCGTAGGTCTTGACCAGGGCACCATAGACCTGGGTGTAGTAGAGCAGCAGCGGGTAGAGACCGCTGATGCGCTCGCGCACCGTGAGCAGGCCGAGGGTGAGCACCAGCCGGGTGAGTGCCACCCACAGCAGATAGGTGTAGAGAAACGCCGGCGACACCGCGAGCGCGAAAAAGATCGCGGCGGTAGGTCCGATCAGCGGCGTCCACATCGACAGCCGCTGATCGATCAGGCACCACCAGGTGAAGAGACCGATCCGGCGAGGGCCGAGCTCGATGGCCCGGCCGCTGCCGCGCAGCATGTTGCCGAACCAGCGCAGCATGAGCTGCGTCGAGGCGCGGAAGAAGTTGCGTGCCGGCGGCTCCTCGATGGTCCAGATCTTGACGTCCGGCACATAGAGCATGGGCAGGCCGCGCTCCAGCAGCCAGAACCAGGTCGACTTGTCCTCGCCGGTGAGAAAGGAGATGCGGCCGAGCCGCCAATGCTCGAGCGAATCGTTGCGGACGATCTCGATGAAATCCGGATGGGTGGCGACCCTCGCCCGGTAGATCGACATCCGCCCGGTCATCACCAGCAGCCGCCGCGACAGTCCCAGCGAGGACATCAGCATGTGGCGCTGGGCGAAGCGCAGCCGGTGCCAGTGGCGGATCAGCAGCCCGCCATCGGTGATCGCGTCCTCGTCGGTGGTGAGCCCGGCCAGATCCGGCATCAGGCGCAGGAACGGCAGGCAGCGGGCGAGCGCACCGGGCGCCAGCAGGCTGTCCCCGTCCATCACCACCACCGCATCGTCGGGCCGTGGCCGCAGCCGGGCCACTGCCCGCAGGGCGGCGGCCAGGGCATCACGCTTGCCGCTGGGGTTGAGGCGCACGAACACCAGCCGGACATCCTCGGGGGGCTGCAGCCTGGCGAAAATGGCCTTGATGAAGCGCTGGTCGGCGAGCTCGACGATCGAGGCGACGATGGTCACCGGCCCGCCATAGCGGATCGCTTCCTCGATGGCGGCGCGATAGACCGCGGCCGTGGTCTCGGCACGGATGCGAAAACTGGTGATGATCAGGAACACCCGATCCGTCGGCCCCGCGGCTTCGCCGAAGTCGGGAGCGTCGCTCGCCGCCAGCAGCTCGGCCGCCCGCCGCCAGCGCGGGAACACCAGCCGGCGATAGATCAGGGAGCGCAGCAGATGCACGAAGCCCCAGCCATAGCGCCACAGCCCGACCACCCCGATGATGACCACGAACTCGCGCGCGGCGGGGTCCCACACTCCGGCCGGGGCGTTGACCAGCAGGGCGAGCAGCGCGAGTATGTAAAGGGCCAGATACACGGAGGGATCCTCAGCCCGGTCGCGGCGACGGGCCGGTGCCGGTTGTCGAGGTCGGTCCGGTCGCGTGCTTCCGTACCCAGGTCCCGGGCTTCAACACTGTATGCGCAGATCCCTCTTCGTCACCGGCGGTGGTCCGACTTTCTCCTGCCGCTCATATATGTGCGCTCCGTCCGCATACTGCGCCCGTTTCCTTAACATTATGTTACCATGATGTGCATCGCCACCCTCGACGCGGTCCGGGCTTAGCGGATTCCGGCGAGCAGCGGCAAGAGGCAGGAGTGACAGGGTTGTGAGTCCCCCCGTCTTCCACCGCACGGGCAAGGCGAGTAGACTTCCTGCAGGATGACCGTGTCAGCCCCGGATCGGTCTTGAAGGAAGTGTCTGCCATGGCGCGAGCGAGCCAAATTCTGCTGGTCGACGACGACGAGCCCTTCCGCAGCGAACTGGCCGAACAGCTGCGTCTTCACGAGGGCCTCGAGGTGCGCGAGGCGGGCACCGGCAAGGATGCTCTCGAGGCCGTCGAGGGTCATACCTTCGACGCCATCATCCTCGATGTCGGGCTGCCCGACACCGATGGCCGGGATCTCTGCCGTCTGATCCGCAAGCGCGGCGTCAAGGCGCCGATCATCATGCTCACCGCCCATGGCGGCGATGCCGACACCATTCTCGGTCTCGACAGCGGTGCCAACGACTATGTCGCCAAGCCGGTCCGCCTCGGCGTGCTGCTGGCCCGGCTGCGTGCCCAGCTCCGCCAGTTCGAGCTCAGCGACGATGCCGTCTTCCAGATCGGACCCTACCGGTTCCGCCCCGCCGCGAAGATGCTGGTGGGCGCCAACAACAAGAAGATCCACCTCACCGAGAAGGAAACCGCCATCCTCAAGTACCTCTATCGCGTCGGTGACCGCCCGGTCTCCCGCGAGGTGCTGCTGGACGAGGTGTGGGGGTACAACACCGGCGTCACCACCCACACGCTGGAAACCCATATCTACCGGCTGCGGCAGAAGATCGAACCGCAACCCGGAGAAACCTCCATCCTGGTAACCGAGCCCGGAGGCTACCAGATCGG
>CAYYZI010000096.1:0-8205 GCA_964475675.1 uncultured Geminicoccaceae bacterium | reverse complement strand
GGGCGGCGGCCGGCATCGGCTTCACCCTCAACAATCCGATGCTGATCATCACCGGTGCCCTGGTCGGCTCCTCGGGTGCCATCCTCTCCTACATCATGTGCAAGGCGATGAACCGCTCCTTCGTCTCGGTGATCCTGGGCGGCTTCGGCGAGACCGGAGCGGCCGCCGCCGAGGAAGGCGAGAAGGTGGCCAAGGCCGGCTCGCCGGAGGATGCGGCCTTCATCCTGGAGAACGCCCAGAAGGTGATCATCGTGCCCGGCTATGGCATGGCGGTGGCCCAGGCCCAGCACGCGGTGCGCGAGCTCTACGATGTGCTCACCAAGAAGGGGGTGGAGGTGAAGTTCGCCATCCATCCGGTGGCCGGACGCATGCCCGGGCACATGAACGTGCTGCTGGCCGAGGCCAATATCCCCTATGATGTCGTCTTCGAGCTCGAGGAGATCAACAACGAGTTCCAGACCGCCGACGCCGCCTACGTGATCGGCGCCAACGACATCACCAACCCCTCGGCCAAGGACGATCCCAACTCGCCGATCTACGGCATGCCGGTGCTGGATGTGGAGAAGGCCAAGGCGGTGTTCTTCGTCAAGCGCTCCCTGGCCCCGGGCTATGCCGGCATCGACAACCCGCTGTTCTATAGGGAAAACACCATGATGCTGTTCGGCGATGCCAAGAAGGTGACCGAGGAGGTGGTGCGGGCGCTGGATCCCTGATCGAGGGGCGACGGGGATGGGGGACGGCAGGCCCCTTTCGATCCTGGCGATCTCGGGCAGCCTGCGCCGGGGCTCCTTCAACACCGGGGCGCTGCGCGCGGCGGCCGAGCTCGCCCCCGCCGGGATGCGGGTGCCCCTCGCCGAGCTGCGCGGGATCCCGCTCTACGACGAGGATCTGCGGCAGCAGCAGGGCTTCCCGCCGGCGGTCGAGACCCTTCGCGAGGAGATCCGCGCTGCGGACGCCCTGTTGCTGGCCACGCCCGAATACAACTACAGCTTTTCCGGGGTGCTCAAGAACGCCATCGACTGGGTGTCGCGGCCGCCGCAGCAGCCGTTTCTCGACAAGCCGGTGGCGGTGATCGGAGCGAGCCCGGGCGTCACCGGGGCGATCCGCGCGCAATGGCAGCTCCGCCCGGTGCTCGCCGGGCTCGGAGCGCAGGTGCTGTTCCGGCCCGAAGTCGCGATCGGCAGTGCGCGCGAGAAATTCGACGAAGACGGCAATCTTCGGGACGCCGATACCCGCGAGCGACTGTCCAGGCTGCTGACCGCGCTGGCTGCCTGGACCCGGCGTCTTTCCGGCTGAACCGGCGGTGAAACGACGAAGCCCGCCGAAGGCGGGCTCGCGATCTTCTGGTGGCGGTGCGTCGAACTCAGAGCTCGTCGCGTTCCATCCGCTTCTTCATCAGCTTGCGGTAGCGGCGGATGGCCTCGGCACGCTCGCGGGCCCGCCGCTCGGACGGCTTTTCATAAAAGCGCCGCATCCGCATTTCCCGGTAGAGCCCCTCGCGCTGCATCTTCTTCTTGAGCGCACGCAGCGCCTGGTCGATGTTGTTGTCGCGAACGGTGACCTCGATGATGGCTCGAACTCCTCTGGCAGCGGTTGGACTTGGGACGCACACACCCTTGCCCGCGCGAGCGGGCGCTGCCCACATAATGGTTTCCGCGACGCAGTGCAAGAGCACAGCAGGCCCGCCCGGCGCTCCCCGCCTCGTGAAGGAACCGCGATGACGCTTCTCAAGATCGCCCGCCTCGGCCATCCCGTCCTGATCACCCCGGCCGAGCCGGTGCGCGATCCCGCCGAGCCCGAGCTGCAGCGGCTGATCGACGACATGATCGAGACCCTCGAGGATGCGGGCGGGCTGGGCCTCGCCGCGCCGCAGGTCTATCGCCGCCTGCGCCTGATCCTCGCCCGGCCGCTCGAGAAGGGCCAAGCCCGGGAGGAGGTGCCGCCGCTGGTGCTGATCAACCCCGAGCTCGAGCACGGGGAGGAGCAAGAGCTGGGAATCGAGGGCTGTCTCTCGCTGCCCGGCCTGCGCGGTCTCGTACCGCGGGCCAGGCGCGTGCGCTACCGCGGTCTCGATCGTCACGGGCGGCCGCTCGCCGGCGAGGCGGAGGATGTGTTCGCCCGCATCCTGCAGCATGAGGTCGATCATCTCGACGGCATTCTCTTTTTGATGCGCATGCCGGATCTGCGCTATCTCGCCTACGAGGAGGAAATGGAGCATCTTCTCGCGGCACTCGAAAAACAGGGGGAACAGCAGTGAGCGATCCGGCCGAGGAACGACAGGCGCTCAAGGACCGCATCCTGGAGGCCGCGCTGATGCATGCCGCGTTCGACGGCTGGAGCTCGCAGACACTGCGCAACGCGGCGATCGATGCGGGGGTCGATCCGGCCACCGCCCGGCGCCTGTTTCCCCGTGGCGGCGACAGCCTGCTCGACTGGCTCGACGATTGGGCCGACCGCCACATGCTGGCCCGCCTCGAGGGCGAGGACCTCTCCAAGCTGCCGGTGGGACGGCGCATCGCGCGGCTGGTGCGCGCCCGCTTCGAGGCCCTCACCCCGCATCGCGAGGCGGTGCGCCGGGCGGTGCTGGCCCGCGGCCTGCCCCACAATCTGCCGGGCGGCATCACCGCGCTGTGGCGTACCGTCGATCGGATCTGGGAAGCCGCCGGGTTTCCCGCCGGCGAGCAGCGGGACATCGACTACTACACCAGACGCGCATTGCTGGCCGGCATCCTGGTCGCCACCCTGCTCTACTGGCTCGAGGACCAGTCGGAAGGATGCCGCGATACCTGGGCCTTTCTCGATCGTCGCATCGACGAGGCACTGCGCTACGGCCGGCTTTCCGGCCGGCTGCTGGATTTCCTGCGCGTTCCCAAGGGTGCGGGGCGCGGCGCCGCGAAGTAACCGGGCGGCGCCGGGGGCGCTAGTGAGCCTCCTCCCAGTTGCGCCCCCAGCCGATATCGACCACCAGCGGCACTTCCAGCCGGGCCGCGCCCTCCATCACCTTGCGGGCCAGTGCCGCGGTCTCCTCGACCTCGGCCTCGGGCACCTCGAACACCAGCTCGTCATGCACCTGCAGGAGCATCCGTGCTCCCGAGCCGGCCCGCTCCAGCTCGCGGGCGACCCGAATCATGGCCCGCTTCATGATGTCCGCGGCGGTGCCCTGGATGGGCGCGTTGATGGCCTGGCGTTCGGCCGCGTTGCGCCGTGACGGCACCCGGTGATTGATGTCGGGGATGTAGCAGCGGCGGCCGTAGAGGGTGGTGACATAGCCCCTGTGGCGGGCCTCTTCCTTGGTCCGCTCCATGTATTCGCGGACCTCGGGGTAGCGCTCGAAATAGGCCTCGATATAGGCCCGTGCCCGCTCCTGCGGGATGCCCAGACGCTGCGCCAGACCCCAGGCGCCGATACCGTAGATGATGCCGTAATTGATCACCTTGGCAGCCCGCCGCAGCTCGTAATCGACCTCGTCCACCGGCACGTCGAACATCCGTGCCGCCGCCGCGGCGTGAATGTCGAGTCCCTGGGCCAGCGCCTCCTTGAGGGGGCGCACATCGGCGACATGGGCGACCACCCGGAGCTCGATCTGCGAATAGTCGGCGGACATCAGCAGATAGCCGTCCTCGGGCACGAAGGCGGCGCGGATCGCCCGCCCCTCCTCGGTGCGGATCGGGATGTTCTGGAGGTTGGGATCGCTGGAGCTCAGCCGCCCGGTGGAGGTGGCCGCCAGATTGTACGACGTGTGCACCCGCCCGGTCTGCGGGTCGACCTGTTCGATCAGGGCGTCGCAATAGGTTCGGGTGAGCTTCTGGAGCTGGCGCCATTCGAGGATCACCCGCGGCAGCTCGTGGCCCTGGGCGGCCAGCTCCTCGAGGATGTCGGCACTGGTCGACCAGGCGCCGGTGCGGGTCTTCTTGCCGCCGCCATCGAGACCGAGCTCGTCGAACAGCACCTCGCCGAGCTGCTTGGGCGAGCCCAGATTGAAGCGGCGCCCGGCGAGCCTGTGGGCCTGCTCCTCGAGCTCCGCCATGCGCTCGGTGAAGCGGTCCGAAAGCTCCCGCAGCCGGGTGGTATCGACCCGGATGCCGAGCCGCTCCATGGTGGCGACGATCGGCACCAGATGGCGGTCGAGTCCTTCGTAGACCCGGGTGATGCGCTCCTCGACGAGCTGCGGGCGCAGGGTCTGCCACAGCCGCAGGGTGACCTCCGCGTCCTCGCCGCCGTAGGCGATGGCCCGCTCGATCGGCACCCGCTCGAAGGTGATCCGGGCGGCACCTTTGCCGCAGAGCGTGGCATAGGACATGGTCTCGTAGCCGAGATAGCGGTTGGCCAGCTCGTCCATACCATGGCCGTGGCTGGTGCCGGTGAGGACGTAGGAGACCAGCAGGGTGTCGTCATGGGGGGTGACGGCGAGCCCGTGGCGCTGGAGGATGGCCATGTCGAACTTGAGATTGTGACCGATCTTGAGCACCCCTGCGTCGGTGAGCAGCGGCGCCAGCAGCGGGGCCACCTCCTCGAAGCCGAGCTGGCCGGAGATGCGGTTGCCGAAATCGTCGACATGCTCGAGCGGCAGATAGAAGCCCTGCCCGGCCTCGACGGCGAGACAGATGCCGACGATGCGCGCCCGGTTGACGGCCAGCGCGTCGGTCTCGAGATCGATCGACAGCAGCCCGATCTGCGCTGCCCTGTCGAGCACTTCCCGCAGGGCCTCGCGATCGAAGATGCCGGCGAACTGCGGCGCATGGGCCTTGCCGGCCTCACGCGCATGCTCGGCGGCGGCCTCCTCGGCCACCTGTTCGAGCCGGGCGATCAGCGACTTGAAGCCGTTCTCGCGGAAGAAGGCGAGGAGCTTGGCCGGGTCCGGCTGGCGGCGGCGGAAATCGGCGAGATCGAAGGGCAGCGGTACATCATCCTTGAGCCCCACCAGCTCGTAGGACAACCGCGCCTTGTCGGCATTCTCGATCAGCGCCTGGCGCCGCTTGGGCTGGCGGATCCTGTCGAGATCGGCCAGCAGCGCCTCCAGTGAGCCGAATTCGCGGATGAGCTGGGCGGCCGTCTTGACGCCGATGCCGGGCACCCCGGGGATATTGTCCGAGGGGTCGCCGGCCAGCGCCAGCACGTCGCGCACCCGCTCCGGCGGCACCCCGAACCGCTCGATCACCTCCTCGGGCCCGATCATCCGGTTCTTCATCGGATCCCACATCGAAATACCGGGGCCGATGAGCTGCATCAGATCCTTGTCGGAGGAGACGATCACCACCTCGCGCCCTTCCTCGCGGGCGCGGCGCGCGAGGGTGGCGATGATGTCGTCGGCCTCGAAGCCCTCCAGCTCCAGCACCGGCAAATCGAAGGCCTTGGCGGCTTCGCGCACCAGCGGGAACTGCACCTCCATCTCGCTCGGCGGCGCTTCGCGGTTGGCCTTGTACTCGGTGTAGACTTCGTTGCGGAAGCTGGGCTTGCCGGTATCGAAGACGACGACGATGTCGTCGTCGGGATTTTCCTGCATCAGCTTCAACAGCATGTTGCAGAAGCCGAACACCGCATTGACCGGCAGGCCGTCCGGCCGGGTCAGTGGCGGCAGGGCGAAAAACGCCCGGAACACGTAGCCCGAGGCGTCGACGATCAGCAGGCGGGGCGCGGCACTGGCATTCATGGGGGCCAAGCTAGCGCAGCCCGCACGGCGCTTCCAGCATCGGCGTCGCCGAGCAGAGAGATGGCCGCAAGGCGTGGATCACGCGGCGGGACGCGACCGCGGCTGCCGGATCTCCGCCGTCACCGGCCTCTCCGGATGGCGGAACTTCGTTCTGCAGACGGTTTGGCGTAAGTTCTCCTCTATCCGACCGGTGTGCTGGATTTTGCCACGGAACTGTCATAAACCGGGCCGCCGCCGAACCGGGAAACGACGGGAATCCGATGAGCGCCACGGCTCTCCTGCTGCAGATGATCGGCAGCGTCGCATTGCTGTTGTGGGCGGTGCGCATGATCCGCACCGGCATCACCCGGGCCTTCGGCGCGCGCTTGCGGAGCATCGTCGCCCAAGGTGCCGGCAACCGCGTCCGCGCCTTCTTCGCCGGACTGGCGGTGACCACGCTGCTGCAGAGCAGTACCGCCACCGCGCTCATCGTCAGCTCGCTGGCGAGCCGCGGCGTGCTGGCCACCCTCGGTGCCCTGGCGGTGATGCTCGGCGCCGATCTCGGCAGCACCATCGCCGCCCAGATCCTGTCCTTCAAGCCACACGGCCTGTCGCCGCTGCTGGTGACCCTGGGCGTGGTGCTGTTCATGAGCGCCGATTCGGGCGTGCGGCGGCATATCGGCCGTTTCTGCATCGGTCTCGGGCTCCTGCTGCTGGCCCTTCGCCTGCTGCTGGAAGCGACCGCGCCGCTGCGCGACAGTCCGCTGCTCGCTTCGGTGATCCAGGCGCTGACCGGCGAACCGCTGATCGCCGTGCTGCTGGCCGCCCTGATCACCTGGCTCGCCCATTCGAGCCTGGCCACCGTGCTGCTGGTGATGTCGCTGGCCGGGCATGGGGTGATCACCCCCGAAGCGGCCTTCGCCCTGGTGCTGGGCGCCAATCTCGGCGGCGGCATCGCCCCGGTGGTGATCACCGCCGCCAGCGCCCCGCCCGGACGCCGGGCGCCGGTGGGCAATCTCATGATGCGGGCCGTCGGGGTGGCCATCGCCCTGCCACTCATTCCCGTGGTGGCACCCTATGTCGCCATGCTGGAAGGCGATCTGGCGCGCCAGGTCGTCAACTACCACACGCTGTTCAACATCGGCCTGGCGATCGTCATGCTGCCGCTGCTCGGCGGCATCGCGCGACTGTGCACGGCGATGCTGCCCGACGCCCCGCCGGAAAGCGATCCCGGGGCACCGCGCTATCTCGACCATGAGGCCCTGGACACCCCGCCCGTGGCCCTCGCCGCGGCCGCCCGCGAGGCGCTCCGGATGGGGGACATCGTGCAGTCGATGCTGAGCCGCTCCCTGGAGGCGCTGCACCACAACGACATGGCGCTGATCAACGAGATCAAGGCCCAGGACGATCTCCTCGACCGCCTGCACGAGGCCATCAAGCTCTATCTCACCCAGCTCTCGCGGCAGGAGCTCGATACCGCCGAGAGTCGCCGCTATCAGGAGATCTTCTCCTTCATCACCAACATGGAGCATATCGGCGACATCATCGATCTCAACCTGATGGAAATCGCCGAGAAGAAGGCCAAGGGCCAGCTCCGCTTCAGCCCCGCCGGCTACGAGGAACTGCGCCGCATCCACGCCAAGATCCTGGAGAACCTGCAGCTCGCCCTGGGCGTGTTCATGACCCGCGATCCGCGTCTCGCCCGCCAGCTCGTGGCCCAGAAGAAGGTGGTGCGGGACCTCGAGATCGAGGCCTACGAAAACCATCTGCGGCGGCTGAGCCAGCGCATCGCCGACACCGTGCAGACCAGCAGCCTGCATCTCGATCTGATCCGCGATCTCAAGCGCATCAACAGCCATCTGACGGCGATCGCCTATCCGCTGCTGGAGGCCACCGGCCAGCTCCGCGAAACCCGGCTGATCGAGCCCCAGCCCGAAGCCGGGGGCGGAGCCCGGCCCGAGGAACAGCCGGAAGCGCCCGCGGCTGCGGAGGCGCGACAGCCGGGTCTTGACGCGGACAAACAGTCCGGTCAGCCTGCAGCGAAGGGGGAGCCGAGACCAACGGAACCCACAGGGAGGTAGAACATGTTCCTGCGACGCCGTGTGCTGGGCACCGTCTTCGGTGCGCTGGCGATGGCCCTGGCGGTGCCGGCCTGGGCGGCCGAGGACTGTCCGAGAGGGGACCTCGACAAGCGCTTCTGTGACCGCGACGGCGACCTGATCGCCGATATCCCCACCGATCCGGCCGAATGGGTCGACCCCGACACCCTCATCTTCGCCTATACCCCGGTCGAGGATCCCGCCGTCTATCGCGAGGCCTGGTCCGATTTCCTTACCCATCTCGAGAAGGTGACCGGCAAGAAGGTGATCTTCTTCCCGGTCGAATCGAACGCCGCCCAGATCGAGGCCATGCGTTCGGGCCGCCTGCACATCGCCGGCTTCAACACCGGCTCCAATCCGCTGGCCGTCAACTGCGCCGGCTTCCGTCCCTTCACCATCATGGCCGGTGATGACGGCTCGTTCGGCTACGAGATGGAAATCATCACCTATCCGGGCTCGGGCATCGAGAAGGTCGAG
>CAYYZI010000095.1:0-8251 GCA_964475675.1 uncultured Geminicoccaceae bacterium | reverse complement strand
GGGCGCTCGGCTTTCCGGTCAATCCGCTGACCCGGCGCTGCAGCAGCGAGGACGAGCTGGTAGCATATCACGACGAACTCGAGCAGATCCGCTTCGAGCTGCCCTACGACATCGACGGGGTGGTGGACAAGGTCGACGAGATCGCCCTGCAGGAGCGGCTCGGCTTCGTGCAGCGGGCACCGCGCTGGGCGATCGCCCACAAGTTCAGCCCCCAGAAGGCCTTCACCCGGATCCGCGACATCGTCATCCAGGTCGGCCGCACCGGTGCCCTCACCCCGGTCGCCGAGCTGGAGCCGGTCACCGTCGGCGGGGTGGTGGTCAAACGGGCCACCCTCCACAACGAGGACTATATCACCAGCAAGGACATCCGCATCGGCGACACGGTGATCGTCCAGCGTGCCGGCGATGTCATCCCCCAGGTGGTGGAGGTGGTGCGCGAAAAGCGGCCGCCGGACAGCCGGCCCTTCACCTTTCCCGACCGTTGCCCGGTCTGCGGCAGTCTCGCCATCCGGCCGCCGGGCGAGGCCATCCGCCGCTGCACCGGCGGTCTCTTCTGCCCGGCGCAGCGGGTCGAGCGGCTCAAGCATTTCGTCGGCCGTCGTGCCTTCGACATCGAGGGGCTCGGCAAGAAGCAGATCCCCCAGCTCATGGAGGCCGGGATCCTCGAGAGCCCGGTCGATCTGTTCCGTCTGCCGCGACGACGCGACCGGCTGGAGAAGCTGGAGCAGCTCGAGGGCTGGGGTGCGAAGAAGATCCAGAATCTGGTGGCGATGATCGAGGCGCGGCGACACATCTCCCTCGACCGCTTCATCTTCGCCCTCGGCATCCGCTATGTGGGGGAGGTCAATGCCCGCATCCTGGCCCGCCACTACCGGACGTTCGAGGCCTGGCGTCAGGCGATGGAGGCGCTGGCCGCCGGTGACGAGCGGGTGCGCGAGGAGCTGGAAGCGATCGAAGGGATCGGACCGACCATCGCCGAAGCCCTGGCCGAGTTCTTCCGCGAACCGCGCAACCGGCAACTGGTGGACGAGCTGGCCGGCGAGATCGAGATTGAGCCGGTGGAGGCGCCGCCGGCCGCCGCCTCGCCCCTGGCCGGCAAGACCATCGTGTTTACCGGCGAGCTGTCGCGGATGAGCCGCAGCGAGGCCAAGGAGCGGGCCGAAGCACTCGGCGCCAAGGTCGCGAGCTCGGTCTCCAGGCGCACCGATTTCGTGGTCGTCGGGGCCAATCCCGGCAGCAAGCTGGTGCGCGCCCGGGAGCTCGGCGTGCGCATCGTGAGCGAACAGGAATGGTACGACCTCATAGGAGCGACATGACCCGGATATTGACCATCGCCCTGGGCTACGCCTTCCTTCTGCTGGGCGTGGTGGGGCTGTTCCTGCCCATTCTCCAGGGCGTGCTGTTCATCGTCGTAGGCCTGCTGCTGCTGTCGCGCCACAGCCCCTGGGCCCGACGGCTCCTGGACCGCTTCAAGGCGCGCTATCCGAAAGCCGGGCAGCAGGTGGTCAGGGCCGAGGCTTGGCTGCACCGTTTCCTGTTCCGGCTCAGCCTGTTCGGCCGGCGCCTCGCGAGACGCATCCGGGCGGTTTTCTAGAAGCGCCGGGTGGCAGCAGCGCTCACAGAGGGGCGCAGGCCGCTTCCAGCCAGGCGCGATGTCCGGCATCGAGGGCGGGAGCCAGGGTTTCCCGCACCCGCGCATGGTAGGCATCGAGCCAGGCCCGTTCGGCCTGCGTCAGGAGCTCGGGCAGGACCAGACGGCGGTCGATGGGAGCCAGGGTCAGGGTCTCGAAGCCGAGCAGCGGCCGTTCACCCCCTTCCGGAGCATCCTCGCAGGGGACCACCAGCAGCAGGTTCTCGATGCGGATGCCATAGGCGCCGGTGCGATAGTAGCCGGGCTCGTTGGAGAGGATCATGCCCGGCTGCAGGGCGACCGTCGAGCCGGTCTTGGCGATGCGCTGCGGCCCCTCGTGCACGCAGAGATAGCTGCCCACCCCGTGGCCGGTGCCGTGGTCGTAATCCAGCCCCGCCTGCCAGAGGGCGAGGCGGGCCAGGCTGTCGAGCTGTGCGCCGCCGGTACCTTCGGGAAAGCGCACCGTGGCCAGGGCGATATGGCCCTTGAGAACGAGGGTGAAATGCTCGCGCATGGCCGGCGCCGGCTCGCCCAGTGCCACCGTCCGGGTGATGTCGGTGGTGCCGTCGAGATAGTGCCCGCCGGAGTCGACCAGCAGCAACGTGTCGCCGGTCAGCGGCCGGGCGCTTCGTTCGGTGACCCGGTAGTGGACGATGGCACCGTCGGGGCCATGACCGGCGATGGTTTCGAAGCTGGGGCCGCGGTAGAGCGGATCGTGCGAGCGCTCCGCTTCCAGCCGCCGGACGATGTCGCGTTCGGTCAGCGACCCGTCGAGCGGCAGGCGGTCGAGCCAGGCGAGGAAACGCACCATCGCCGCACCGTCGCGTCGATGGGCATGCCGCGCACCCTCCATCTCGACCGGGTTCTTCCTGGCCTTGGCGAGAACCACCGGATCGTCCTCCTCGAGCGGCGGCCGCCCGCCCGCCGCCAGACGGTCGAGAAAGCCCGCCCGCACCAGGCGCGGATCGGCGAGCACCGTCTCCTCGCTGCGGGCCAGCGCATCCAGAGCATCCGGGAACGTCTCGTAGGGCTCGACGGTGACCTCGCCATCGAGCTCGAGATCGGCCGGCAGCTTGCGGGAATCGACGAACCAGCGGCAGCGCCCGCTGCGGTGCAGCAGCGCAAAGCTGAGGATCACCGGATTGAAGGGGATGTCGCTGCCCCGCAGGTTGAGCAGCCAGCAGATGGCATCGGTGGCGGTCAGCACCAGCCAGTCGGCATCGAGGGCGGCGATGGCCTCCCCCATCTCCCGGCGCTTTTCGTGGCCGGGGCGGCCGGCATAGACCAGATCGTGGACCGTCACCCGGCCCAGCGGCGGCGGCGGGCGATCGCTCCAGATCGCGTCCACGGGATTGTGCGCCACCGCCACCAGCTCCGCATTCCGACGACGACAGGCGCGCTCCATGCGCTCGCGCTCGGCCTTGGTGACGAGATAGGGATCGTAGCCCAGCCGCTGGCCCGGCTGCAGATGCCGCACCAGCCATTTGGCCGGCGGCTCGCGCCCCATGTGGCAGGGTTCGAACAGCCGCCCGTCCACTTCCTCGCGCACCTGCAGGGTATATCGACCGTCGGTGAAGATCGCCGCGCGTTCGGCGAGCACGATCACCACCGCCGCCGAGCCGGTGAACCCGCTGAGCCAGGCCACCCGCTCCTCGTGCGGCGGCAGATATTCGCTGCCATGGGCATCGGTACGCGGCAGCCAGAAGCCGTCCAGTCCGGCCTGCCTCAGGGTGCGGCGCAGCGCTTCCAGACGTTCGGCATGGACCGGATCCGGCTCACCCGTCACGGCCGGCGCTCCGCGGCGCTGCGCTCCCGGGCATGCCGACACGGCCGCGGATCAGGGCGAAGCGCGCATCCTGCAAGGGCGGTTCCTGCTACTTGGCCGGTGCCATGACCATGACCATCTGACGCCCCTCCAGCCGGGGCATCTGCTCGATCTTGGCCAGTCCCTCGACATCCTTCTTGACCCGGTCGAAGATCTCGAGCGCCAGATGCTGGTGGGCCATCTCGCGGCCGCGGAAGCGCAAGGTGATCTTGACCTTGTCCCCTTCCTGGAGGAAATCCTTCACCTTCCGCATCTTGATCTGGTAGTCGTTCTCGTCGATGTTCGGGCGCATCTTGATCTCTTTGACCTCGATGACCTTCTGCTTCTTTCTGGCAGCACTGGCCTTCTTCTGCGCCTCGTATTTGAAACGACCGTAATCGAGGATCTTGCACACGGGTGGCGTCGCATTGGCCGCGACCTCGACGAGATCGAGCCCGACCCGCTCCGCCCGCGCCAGCGCCTCCGAGAGCGGCACCACTCCCACCATGTTGCCCTGTTCATCGACCAGACGGACTTCCCGCGCCTCGATACGATCGTTGACACGGTATTCTTCGCGTACAGTGGGGCTCATAAAGGTCGATCAACCTCCTGTTGTTGGCTCGGGTGCGCGCTCAACCTGCCGGCTCGTCAGCCGAACCCGCACCTGCCAAACTATACGTCCGGGGAACGCCGTTCAAGCATCGGGCGCGCGCGCCTCCTGCTTCAGCAGGGAAATCACCTCCTCGAGCGGCAGTACTTCCTGTTCGCGGCCGCCGAGACGGCGCATGGCGACACTGCGCTGTTCTTGCTCGCGCTTGCCGATGGCGAGGATGATCGGCACCTTGGCGTGGGAATGGAGCCGCACCTTGTAGGAGATCTTGTCGGAGCCGGTGTCCACCTCGACCCGCAGCCCGGCCTGCCGCAGCCGCTCCCCGACCTCGCGGGCATAGGAATCCGCCTCGTTGGTGATGGTCGCCACCACCACCTGCACCGGCGCCAGCCACAGCGGCAGCCGGCCCGCATACTGCTCGATCAGGATGCCGATGAAGCGCTCCATCGAGCCGAGGATCGCCCGGTGCAGCATGACCGGCCGATGCTTGGCGCCGTCCGGCCCGACATAGCTCGCATCGAGCCGCTCGGGCAGGACGAAGTCGACCTGCAGGGTGCCACACTGCCAGTCGCGACCGATCGCATCCTTGAGCACGAATTCGAGCTTGGGACCGTAAAAGGCGCCTTCGCCGGGATTGAGCGAGACCTCGAGACCGGTGCCGCGCACCGCCTCCCAAAGGGCGTTCTCGGCCTGGTCCCAGACCGCGTCCTCGCCGGCCCGCGTCGGCGGCCGATCGGCGAACTTGATGTGCACATCCTCGAAACCGAAATCGCGGTAGACGCGCATCAGCAGATCGCAGAAGGCCTCGGTCTCGCTGGTGATCTGCTCCGGCGTGCAGAAGATGTGGGCATCGTCCTGGGTGAAGGCCCGAACCCGCATCAGCCCGTGCAGGGCGCCCGAGGGTTCGCGCCGGTGGCAGGAGCCGAACTCGGCCATCCGCAGCGGCAGATCGCGGTAGGAATGCAGCCGGGTGTTGAAGATCTGCACATGCCCCGGGCAGTTCATCGGCTTGATGGCCAGCGCCTTGTTCTCGAACTCCAGGGTGAACATGTGCTCGCGGAACTTCTCCCAGTGCCCGGAGCGCTCCCACAAGGACCGGTCGATGAGCTGGGGCGTCTTCACCTCGACATAGCCGGCGGCCTCCAGCCGGCGCCGCATGTAGGCTTCGATCTGCAGCCACAGGGTCCAGCCCTTGGGATGCCAGAAGGCCGAACCGGCCGCCTCCTCCTGGAAATGGAAGAGATCCATCTCCCGGCCGAGGCGGCGATGGTCGCGTTTCTCCGCTTCCTCGAGCTGGCGCAGATAGGCCTCGAGCTGCTTCTTGTCGGGAAAGGCGGTGCCGTAGATGCGCTGCAGCATGGGACGGCTGGAATCGCCCCGCCAGTAGGCACCGGCCACCTTGAGGAGCTTGAAGGCGCCGATCTTGCCGGTCGAGGGTCCGTGCGGCCCGCGGCAGAGGTCGAACCACTCTCCCTGACGATAGAGGGTGACCGGCTCGTTCTCGGGGATCTGGTCGAGGATCTCGAGCTTGTAGGTCTCGCCCATCTCGGCGAAACGGCGGCGGGCTTCCTCGCGGCTCACTTCCTCGCGGCGGAACGGTTTGTTCTCGCGCACGATCTCCGCCATCCGCTTCTCGATCTTCTCCAGATCCTCGGGGGTGAACGGCCGATCGCGGGCGAAATCGTAATAGAAGCCGGTCTCGATCGCCGGGCCGATGGTCACCTGGGTGCCGGGAAACAGTTCCTGCACCGCCTCGGCCATCACATGCGCCGCGTCGTGGCGCAGCAGCGGCAGCGCTTCCGGATCGCCGGCGCGGATGATGCGCACCCTGGCATCCTGCGGGATCGGCCGGTCGAGATCCCAGAGCTCGCCATCCACCTCGACCGCCACCGCCGCCTTGGCCAGGCTCTTGCTGATCGAGCGCGCGATCTCCGCCCCGGTCGGCGGATGGTCGAAGGTCTTCCTGGTACCGTCGGGCAGGGTGATGGTCACCGGCTGCGGCCTCTCGGCCTGCCCGGCCGTGGCTTCGGAAGATACGGCTTCACGGTTCATTGTCGGCTTTCACGAACGAAGGGACATGGGCCACCGGAATCGGGGCGCGGATCCGCCATGCGGACCCGTCACGCGCCCGGCAAGCTGTGCCGCGACCCCGGGGATGTCAAGCGTCGCCGGCGACACGGCCGGCCGCCACCAGCGCTTCCGAGGGACGCCGGGGCATGCCGTGGCCGAGCAGCTCGCGATAGACATCGAGAGTGGCCTCCAGCGCTTCCTCCAGGGCGAAGTTGGTGGCCACGAAGCGGCGTGCCTGCTCCCCCGCCCGCAGACGATCCGCCTCGGCCACCGACAGCACCAGGTCGATCGCCCCGGCCAGTTCCTCGGGCGCGCTGCTCTCCAGCACCAGCCCGGTCTCCATCGGCTGCAGCATCTCCGGCAGACAGCCGGTGCCGGCGACGATCACCGGCCGGCCCATGGCCTGGGCCTCGAGCAGGGGCGGGCAGGCCAAGAGCGCCCGCTCGGCCGGCAGTACGACGAGATCGGCCAGCCGGTAGGCCGCCGGCATGTCCTCGCAATCGCTGGCAAAACGCACGCGGTCGCCGAGCCCGGCCTGTCGCAGCAGGCTTTCGAGATGCCTGCCGAAACCGTTGCTGCGCTGGTCCGCGCCCAGGAACAGCAGGTCGAAATCGCGCCGCTCCAAGGCCGCCGCCGCCCGCAGCAGCCGCTCATGGCCGTAGCCTTCGGCCAGCGGTGCCGGCATCAGCACCACCCGCCGTTCCGGCGGAATGTGCCAGCGCTCGGCAAGGGCCAGAATGCGGTGACCCGTGACCTTCGCGGGGTCGAACAGCGCAAGATCGATGCCCGGCGGCAGCCGACGCAGGCGCTCGGCCGGCAGGGCGAACGCCCGTTCCGCCTCGTGGCGCGCATAGGCCGAAGGCGCCAGCAACCGGTCGGCCTGGCCGATGCTGCGCAGCAGCCGATGGCGCAGAACCCCGCCGCCCCCTTCCGGCAGTTCGGTCAGGGTGACCGCGGCATGCACCCCGCAGCGCCGCGCCGCAAGTACCGCGCTGCACGCCACCAGCGGGCCGATGGCATGCACCAGCGAGACCCGGAAGCGGCGCATCAGCCGCGTCAGCCGCCGCGCGTTCATCCACACCGCGGCCAGCGAGCGGGTCTCGAAGGGCAGCCGGATGTCGGCGGCGCCGGTGACCGCCAGCTCACGTTCGAGCTCGCCGCCCGTCGAGGCCACGGCGAAACCGAGGCCCCGCTCCTGCGCTACCCCGGCCAGTGCCACCGCGTAGCGGCCGTGCCAGTCCGCAGCGATGTCGGGCAGCACCAGCAGCACGGGAGACGGGGAAACGGCTTCGACGGCGCACATCGGAAGGGGCGAGCTCCGGCGGACACGGGGCGATGGACAGGAACTGTCGACCGCATGCACCCCGTGCTAGCATGAAGGCGAAAGCTCGGCCACACGCTTCAATCGGAACTTTCCCCGATGCCCGAACTCTCCCTCGATGCGGGAATTCGCCTCGCCTACGAGCGCCGCCCGGGAAGCCCGCCGACGGTGGTTTTCCTGCCCGGCTTCCGCTCCGACATGGAAGGCACCAAGGCGCTGTTCCTCGAGGCGCACTGTGCAAAACGCGGGCAGGCCTATCTGCGGTTCGACTATCGCGGGCACGGCCGCTCCTCGGGGAGTTTCAGCGATTTCACCATCGGCCAGGCGCTGGAGGACACTCTCGCGGTGCTCGACCGGCTGGTCGAGGGCCCGGCGGTGCTGGTGGGATCCTCGATGGGCGGCTGGGTGGCGCTGCTGGCGGCCCGGGAGCGACCCGAGCAGGTGCGCGGGCTGGTGCTGGTGGCGCCGGCGCCCGATTTCACCGAGCGGCTGATGTGGCAGGCCTGGGACGAGGACAAGCGGGCGCGACTGCTGGAGGAGGGGGTGATCCGCGAGCCCTCCGACTACGAGGAGCCGGTGCCGATCACCCGCGGGCTGATCGAGGATGGCCGTCGTCATCTCCTGCTGGACGAGGATTCCATCCCGATCCGCTGCCCGGTGCACATTCTCCATGGCCAGCGGGACGAGGCGGTGCCCTGGGAGCTTTCGCTGGAGCTCGCGGCCAAGCTCGAAACCCCGCATGTCACGGTCGAACTGGTCAAGGACGGCGATCACCGCATGTCGGAACCTCCTCAGCTCGCGCGGCTGGCCGCCGCC
>CAYYZI010000094.1:0-8262 GCA_964475675.1 uncultured Geminicoccaceae bacterium | reverse complement strand
ACTGGTTCTGGGCGAGATAGCGCAGCGCCGTGTTGGCCGCGGTGTTGGTGGTGCCGGTCAAGACCATTTCTCAGTTCTCCCCAAGAGACTTGGAAGGTGGGCAGGGACCCCGCCCGCGGCCGGCCGGCTGCCGGAACCGGGGCGTTGCCGCAAGCCATGCAAATGCGGTGCCAACGGGCTCCAGGCCGTGTTTCCCCGCGGTCGGGAGCCGGTGCGCGGGCCAGGCCGGCCGGTCGATGCTGCCGGGCGGCAAAACTTTCCGCCAACGGCCGTTCCTGCGCCGGGAGCCGATCGCCGGCAGCGGCCGGCGCAGGCGAGCGGATCTCCGGAGCAGGATATCGGCGTGCTTTCGCCGCAAAGCACGATGCCCGCCGCTCCGGGGCCATCCCCGCAGCACCGGGTTCCGCCCCGGAGGTGCGAGCTTGCCGGACGGGACATGGCACCTGCCCCGCTCAGGGACCGGCCGGCAACGGCGCCCGGGCCGGGGTTGTGGCGGAGCGCGCCTCGATCCTCCCGGCCAGGCACCATTCCCGCCACAGATCCCGCAGCGCCGCGCCGAAGGCGGCAGCATGTCCGGGTCCGTCACACAGTGGCGAGGCCGCGGTCTCGATCCGGAAGAAACCGCGCAGCCCTTCGAGCAGATCGGCATTGCGGCCCAGCGACACCGCGATGCCGACATAATCGTCGGCATCCGCGGCGATGCCCGCGGCAAAGCCCATATGGGTCAGCAGGCTGGCGCCGACCCGCGAGGCGTGCCGGTCGCCGGCCATGGTCACCACCGGCACCCCCATCCACAGCGCCTCGCAGGTCGTGGTGGTGCCGTTGTAGGGCCAGGGGTCGAGGGCGATGTCCACCTCGCCGTAGCAGGCCAGATGCGATTCGAGATCCGGCGCCCGCTCGAGGAAGAGAAGACGGTCCACCTGGCCACCGGCCCGGGCGAAGGCCCGGCGCAGCCGTTCCTGGACCCGGGGATCCCCCGACAGATCATGTTTGAACAGGAGGCGCGCGTCCGGCACCTCGCGGAGGATACGCGCCCAGACGGAAAGCACCTCGGTGGTGATCTTGGCGAGGTTGTTGAACGATCCGAAGGTGACGGATCCGTTCCGCGAGACCGGTGGCGGGACCACCGGCGGATATCCGGCGGGCTCGTAGCAGAGAAAGCATCCGGGCAGGCGGACCAGCTTCTCGCTCGCGAACCGCTCGGCATCCGGCCCGTCGGTGACGGCGTCCACGATCCGCGCATCCATCGCCGTCAGCCCGGTGGTGTTCGGATAGCCGAGATAGGTCACCTGTACCGGTGCCGCGCGGCGGGCGAACAGCGGCAGCCGGTTGTTGGCCGTGTGCCCGGCGAGATCGATCAGGATGTCGATGCCGTCGGCGGCGATCTGGCCGGCGGCGACCGCATCGCTCTTCAGCCACACATCCCGCCAGCCATCGGCGAGATCGGCCAGTTCCAGGGAGACATTGTCGGGGTTCGGGCAGTTGCTGTAGCAGAAAACCTCGAACGCCTCGCGATCCAGATGGCGCAGCAGGGGCTTGAGAAAGAAGGCTACCGAATGCGCCCGCAGATCCGGCGAAAGAAAACCGATCCGCAAGCGCCGCGCGGGGTCCGGCCGGTTGGACCAGTTCCCGGCCGGCACCTTCGGCGCAAAGCGCCGATCCCATTCGCGATGCGCGGCCCAGATCTCCTCCCGGCCGAGCTCGGGACTGTAGTTCAGATTGAAGACATATGTCGAGAACTCGGCGGCGCCTGTGGAATCGCGAAGCACGCTTTCCCGCATGCGGGCGAGACCGGCCTCGGTCCGCCCGGTGATCACCTCGAGATGGCCGAGCATCGACAGAGCGGGCGAGGGAGCCGGATCGTGGGCGACGTATTCGCCGAGCAGTTTCTCCGCCTCGTCGAGCTGGCGACGATGGGTGAGCACGATGCCGAGCCACTTCCTGGCCTCGAGATCCCCCGGTCGGCATTCGAGGATGCGGCGGAACATCGCCTCGGCGGCTGCGGGACGGCCCTCGGCGAGGTGGAGATGGCCGTGATTGAGCCAGATCTCCGGCGCCTCGACGCCCCCATCGGCCAGCGTCTCCAGATGTTCGCGGGCTTCCTCGTAACGCCCCTGAAGGATCAGCGCGCCGGCGAGGTTGGCACGGGCGACGGCATGCTCGGCAGCGTGCTCCAATGCCTCGCGGGCGGCCTCCTCGCCCTCGCGGCCAAGGCCCAGCGCGTTGAGAGCGGCGGCCAGGTTGGCCCAGGCATCGGCGAGCCCGGGATCTCGCGCCAACGCCCGGCGGTAGATCGCGACCGCCGCTTCTCTCTCCCCCGAGCGCAGCAGCAGATTGCCGTAGTTGGACAAGATCGAGGGCTCGTCGGGCCGCTGCGCGAGGGCGCGGCGCAGAAGCTTGCGGGCCTCCCGCAGCCGTCCCCGCGCACTCAGCAGCGTGCCCAGAAGATGCAGGGCATCGGGCTGTCCGGGCGCCTGTTTCAGCAGCCGGCGATAAAGCGCCTCGGCACGCGCCAGATCCCCCGCCCGGTGGCGCTCGGCGGCCGCCAGGAGCAGCCCGGAAAGGGCGGCGACACCGCCCGCGTTGCGCTCCGGGATCGGCTTCCCGCTACCGGCAGCCCACGCCCCGGAGCCCGCTGCACGCTCGACCGTCATGCGGCGGTTCGCTGCAACGGATGGCGCAGGGGATAGTCGGCGTCGGACAGCACCATCTGGGCCGCGAGGCGGCGTCGGGTATCGAGAAAGATGGGGGCCCGCAGGTTGACATAGGCCTGCACCTCGCCCTGCTCCTCGGCGAGGGTCACCACCAGCAGCAGGCACAGATCCTCCGGCAGAATCTCCAGCCCCGCACAGATCTCGGCGATATCGTCCCGCGCCAGCGGCATCGCCTGCAGATCGGCCGGCATGACGATCAGCGACAGAGCCTCGTCCTCGACCAGCTCGAGCAGCAGAAAGCGCCCGCCGCAATGCGGCAGCGCCTCGAGCCGGAAGCGCCGGGCGCGAGGAAACCCCGGCAGGCCACGCGGCAGGAAGACGGTATCCGCTGCCGCACCCGGATCGCCGGCAGGGCGATCGGCAATGCCGACGGCAGCTCCCTCGGCAGCGTTCTCCGTCCTCAGCGAACCCAGCTCCTGCATGGCTCTGCACCTCCGTTGGGGCCCGGCAATGGCAGGGCCAGATTAGTTGGTTACGGTTAACGTTTTCCTAATTCGCCGGCGCTCATCGCAGATAGTCGGCGATGCTCAGCTGCGACAGCCGCGTCACCGCCAGGTAGCTGGCCTCCAGCGCGGTGCGATCCTGCGCCAGCCGGCTCAGCGCCTCGGAGAGATCGGTGTCCTCGATGCCGCTGACCATCTCGGCGAGATACACTTCGTCCCCCTTCTGCACATCGATGACCGCCTCCAGACGGCCACGCCTGGCGCCCAGCTCGCTGCGCAGATCGGCCAGCCTGTCGACGACGTCGGTCAGACTGTCGAGCGCGTTTTCGAGATCGTCCCGCCGGTTCGCCAGATGGCCCTGGCGCGCCAGGCCCAGCGCGCCCACGAGGCGTTCGAAGGCCGAATCGCTGGCCGGAATGCCGTAGGCCAATTTCACCCCGTCGTCGGCCTGGACCTCGAGCGCGACATCGTCCCCGCTGTAATACTGGCTGGAATCGGCGGTCACCGGCGGCGGGTCGGGAATGGTCACCGGCTTGGTGTCGGTGCGGCTGCCGGCGAACAGGTAGCGGCCATCGAGCCGGGCGTTGAGCCGGGCCTCGACCTCCTCGAGCATCGAATCGAGTTCGGCATCGAGCGGCACATTGTCGCCGACCCCGTCGTTGAGGCGCTGCAGCAGCAGCGTCCGCGCCCGCTCGGCGATACGGCCGAGGCTCTCGAGACTGCCATCCATCGCCTGCATGCGGTCGACCACATGCTCGTTCTGGCGGATGCGGTTGGCGTTGAGGGTGCGGTCGAAGCGGGTGCCGAGCAGCAGCGGCACATCGGCGGCCATGCGGTCGAAGCTGCGCTCGCGCTTGCCGGAGGCCACCGCCATCTGGGTCTCGCGCATGCGGCCCTGGGTGGTCTGCAGCGCCCGCGTCAGCAGTGCCTGCTGGGCGACGTCACCGACCCGACTGGTCATGGTCCATCCTCCCCTCGCCTATCGGGTGAGGTTCATGAGCTCGTCGAAGAGCTCGTTGGTGGTGGTCAGAACCCGCGCGGAGGCGGTGTAGGCCTGCTGGTAGAGCACCAGCTTGGACATCTCCTCGTCGAGATTGACCCCCGACACGGAAGCCCGCCGGAATTCGAGATCGGTGACCAGACCCTCCGAAGCGTCGGTCGCCGTGCGCAGACGGTCCACCGCCCGGGCCTGTACGGCGACCATGTCCACCGCATAGTCCCGCATGCTGGCGGAGCGGCCGGGCAGGGAGCCCTGCGTGACGGTGTCGAACTGGCGCTCCAGCGCGGCCACCAGCTCCAGAGCACCGCGATTGTCGCCGGCGCCCCCGAGGACCCCGCTCGGCGTGCCGCTGGTGTCGACCTCCAGACTGGCCGCGGCGAGCAGCGAGGGGTCCGCTTCCAGTACCGGATTGACGGCGAGCGCGGTGGCCGCGTCGCCGGTCTTCACCACCAGATCGTTGAGGCCGAAATAGTGGGAGAAGCCGTAGTCCCGCGCCCGTCCGTCGGCATCGGTGAGGGCGATCGAGCTGTCGCCCTCGCTGATGGCGATGCCGTAGGATCCGAGGTCGATCGTCAGCGGTCCGTCGCCGCTCAGGGTGACCGTTCCATAGGCGGAAAGGGCGGAGGAAAGATTGGCGACGAGCGTGGCCGCATCGTCGGCCATGTCGATGCTCACCGTGGTCACCGTGTCGCCGGTGCTGCGGTCGATCACCGACAGATAGGCGGTGCCCGAGCGGGTGGCCGCGTCATAGGCGGCGGCGGCCGTCTCATTGGTGCCGGTGAGCGCGGTCGGCGGCGGCGAGGCGGTGGCCGCGTTGTGGGCCCGGTTGAGGGCGAAGCGGGTCAGTTCGGCGAACTCGTCGAACTGGCCGGCGAGCTGCGGCAGCCGGCTGTCGCGCAGCTCCAGCAGCCCCTTGAGCTTGCCGCCGGTCAGCGAGGTCGAAGGCGAACTGCCGCCGCTCACCAGGGTGACGCCGGTCTCGCCGGCCAAGGGCTCGCCGGTGTCGCTGTCGAGCTGGGAAATGTCGTAGACCTCGATGGCGTCGAAGGCGGTGCCGGCCTCCACCCGGGCAGCGGGGGAATAGACCAGCTGGCGCGGCGAATATTCGAGCAGGGCGGTGCCGCCACGGGCGTAGACGGCGATCGTGTTGCGGTCGAGGGTGACGACGCTGATGTCGAGCTTCTCGGCCAGGCTGTCGAGCAGACGGTCGCGCTGGTCCTCCAGCTCGGCGGTGGGAATGCCGCGGGCGAACTCGTTGTTGATCTGGTCGAGGGCGAGGAGGTCGCTGTTGATCTCGCCGACCAGCTGGGAGATCTGCTGGTCGGCATCGTAACGCAGCTCCTGGACCAGCTCACCGGATGTGTCGATGCGGTCGACCAGATCGGAGACCGCCCCGAGCACCGTCACCCGGCTGGCGGTCTTTTCCGGCTGCACGGCGAAGTTCTCGAGCGCGGTGGCCAGATCCGAAAGCCGCGCCTGGACCCCGCTGCCGGAATCGCCGGGCCGCCCGAACAGGCTGTTCTGGGCGTTGGCGAGGCCGTCGGAGAGCACCGAATCGCGCGCCAGCACGCTGCGCTGGCGCCGCAGCTCGGTGGTCAGGAAGCGGTCGGTGATGCGCTCCACCTCCTCGGCCCGCGCCCCCATGCCGCGCCCGTCGAGGACCAGCGAGGATTGCCCCAACTTCTTGCGGGCGAAACCTTCGGTATTGACGTTGGCGACATTGTTGGCAGTCACCTGAAGGTTGCGACGGGCCACATCCAGCCCGGTGAGAGCGGTCGAGAGCGCCGTGGTGAGGGTCATGGCATCCTCTCTCCGAACCGTTCCTAGACCTGCCGGTCGAGCGTCAGCGGCACCACCTCGGCCGCCCCGCCGACCGGGCGCGCCTGCTGCCCACCCAGAACCTCGGCGAGGTGACGGGCGACCCGTTCGACCACCAGCCTGGCCGCCGCCAGGGCGTTGACGTTGATGCGCATGGCGGTCTGCAGCTCGCGCGTCGCCTCGGCCAGGATCTCGCGCAGCTCGGGCTCGAGACCGCCGACGAAATCGGGTGAGCGGCGCAGCCGCTGCACCTCGACCTCGTAGGCATCGGCCAGCGCCAGCTTTTCCTCCTGCAGGGCGCGCAGCTCCTCGATGCCCATGCTGCGCAGCAGCGCGTTCTCGCGCTCCAGCACGTTCTTCAGCTCGCGCATCAGGGCGATCAGGGCGCTCACCCGTTCCAGCGGCTCCATCAACCGTCCTCCTGCATGCGCAGCATCTCGCGGACCACCGCATCGGCGACGCCGATGCCGCCGGCCTTGCTGATCAGACGGGCATAGGCATCGACCAGCATCGATCCCCAGGCATCCTCGCTGCCGCCGGCAGTCGCCCCCGGCCCGCGCAGGGGCTGGCCCACGGTCTGCAGCATCCGGGCGAGGAACACCGCCTCGAACTCCTGCGCGGTGCGCTCGATCTCCGCCGGCACCGGGCGCTGCTCGCCGATCTCGGGAACGCCCACGGGCTGCGGCACTACCGGAGGCATGGTCACATCACCTCGATTTCGGCCTGCAGGGCGCCGGCGGCGCGGATGGCCTGGATGATGTTGATCATGTCGCGCGGCCCCACTCCCAGCGCGTTGAGCCCGTCGACCAGCTGATCGAGGGTCACCCCACCGCCCATGATCGCCATCTTGCGGCCGCTCTGCTCGTCGACGGCGACATTGGTGCGGGGTACCTGCACCGTGTCACCCTGGCTGAAGGGCTGCGGCTGCGAGACCTGCGGCGCCTCGGTGACCCGTACCGTGAGATTGCCCTGGGCCACCGCCACCTTGCTGATCCGCACGTTCTCGCCCATGACGATGATGCCGGCACCCTCGTTGATGACGATGCGGGCCGGCTGGTCGGGCTCCACCGGCAGCTGCTCGAGCTCGGCCAGCAGGCTGGCGGTGCGGGCGCGGTAGGAATCCGGCAGGGTGAGCAGGACGGTGGCCGAATCGGTCACCTCGGCGACCTCGGCGCCGAGATGTTCGTTGACCACCTCGGCCAGCCTGCGGGCGGTGGTGAAGTCGGGATTGTGGAGGGCCAGGCGCAGCTCGCGCATGTCGGCGAGGGCGAATTCGACCTCCCGCTCGACGATCGCGCCGGCAGGCACGCGGGCGACGGTGGGCACCCCCTTGGTCACCGATTCGGCGGCACCGCTGGCCTCGAAGCCGCCGACCACCAGCGAGCCCTGGGCCACCGCGTAGATCTCGCCATCGGCCCCGACCAGCGGGGTCACCAGAAGGGTACCGCCGAGGAGCGACTTGGCATCGCCGAGAGCACTGACGGTGGCGTCGATACGGGTTCCCTGGCGGGCGAAGGGCGGCAGCGTCGCGGTCACCATCACCGCCGCGACATTCTTGGTATTGAGCTTGTTGCCGCGGGTACTCACCCCGAGCCGCTCCAGCATGGCCACCAGACTGGCCTCGGTGAAGGCGGCGTTGCGCAGGCTGTCGCCGGTGCCGTTGAGACCGACCACCAGCCCGTAGCCCACCAGCATGTTGTCGCGCACCCCTTCGAAACTAGCGACATCCTTGATCCGCGAGGCGGCGGCGGTGCCGCCCGCCAGCCAGGGCAGCAGCACCAGGCCGAGAACGCAGAGGCTGTGCGAAAGAGCGGAAGGCATGCGCATCGACGTCCGATTTCCTCCTCGTCCGGTTGCCGTCCGCAGCCTGCGGCCGACTGCCCTTCCTCTTGCGAGATCCGTGCCAGTCGTCGCCGAAGCCAGCGACGCCGCCCTGCCGCCGCGCCGCCCGGCGACCGGAAGGCCGGCCGCATCGGCAAATCGCGCCCGCCCGGTCGGCAATTCCTGCCGGCCCCACCGCCGCCGGAACGCACGGTTCAGGGAAAATTAAGCTTTGGGCCCCATCCTGCGGCCGGCATCCAGCCGGGGATTGCATCGTGATGAAGATCGAGCGTGCCACGCCCTATTCGTCGACCGGCCGGTCCGCTGCCACCCACCGCCCGCCGGACACCACCGCCTTCGCCGGCCTGATCCGGGCCTCCGGCCCCGCCGCCGGCAGCCAGCAGGCCTCCCGGGCGGCAGGGGCGGCCGCCACCGCCTGCCCCGTGGCCGCCCCCCCCCCCGCCCC
>CAYYZI010000093.1:0-8277 GCA_964475675.1 uncultured Geminicoccaceae bacterium | reverse complement strand
GCTTCAAGGCGGGCGGTCCGGCCTATCTGACCCGCTTCGCCCAGGAGCAGGTGGTGACCACCAATACCGCCGCCGCCGGCGGAAACGCCACACTCCTGGTCGAGGCCGGCGACCGCTGGTAGTCCGGGGGGCTCACCAGCTGCCGATATTGGGCATCGAAGCCCAGGGCTCCCGGACCGGGAGCGCCTCGCCCCTCTGCAGGAGCTCGATGGAGATGCCGTCGGGCGAGCGGATGAAGGCCATGCGGCCGTCCCGCGGCGGGCGGTTGATGGTCACTCCCTGGTCCATCAGACGCTGGCAGAAGGCGTAGATATCCTCGACCTCGTAGGCGAGATGGCCGAAATTGCGCCCGCTCGTGTATTCCTCGGGATCCCAGTTGTAGGTGAGCTCCAGGAGCGGAGCCTTGCGCTCGCGTCCGCTCGCCTCATCCTCGGGTGCGGCGAGGAAGATCAGGGTGAAACGCCCCTGCTCGCTTTCCATGCGGCGAACCTCGATCAGCCCGAGCTTGTTGCAGTAGAAGTCCAGGGACTCCTCCATGTTGCTGATGCGTACCATCGTATGTAAGTATCGCATGACGCTCCCCCATCTGGTTCCCACGGGGTCGGCTCGCCCGATCCCGGCGCATGCGGACTATATCGAGGGCGGGCCTTCTGTCGAGCCGCCTCGCGCAGGCCGTGGCGGGCGGTGGGGGCGGCGGGGAGATGTCTGAGCTTTCCGCCACATTGCTGGTCGCGGCGATGGCTTCGGTGCTCGCCGACAACGGGGCGCAGACGGTTCTGGCCCTCGCTGTCCTGGCCGCAGCCTGGTCGGGGCGGCACTGGCGCGGCTTCGGGCTGTCCGCCGCCGCCGCCCTGCTGGCTCTGGCATTGTCCTTTCTGTTGCTGTGGCGGATGCGGCAGGCGGGTATCCGCGGCGGCGAAAACCTGTTCACGGTTGCCATCGCCTATCTGCTGCCGGCCCTTGTGCTGGCGGGTGCGGCACGCCTCCTGGGCGGCGGCGCGCCAATCGCGGCGCGGATCGTGAAGGCGGCCCGTGATCTGGCATGGGTTCTGGCGCTGGCGGCGGCGGTCCTGGTGCTCAACGGCCTCGCCCCGGGCATCGATGGGCACCGGCTCCTGTTCACCGGTCTGCGGCTGGCGATCTGGCTGCTGGTAGCGCTGACGATCGATGCGCTGGCGCGCGATCCCCGCGCCCCGCCGGTGGCGCGCTGGCTGGTGCTGGTGCCGCTGCTGCCGGCACTCGAGCCGCTCGCAGCATTGCTGGCAGGTTCGGCCAATCCGTTGTTCTCGGGAGAGGATGTCGGGCTGGCACCCTTCGCCAACGCCCTGCTCGCGGGATATCTGCTGCCGGCGTGGTTGCTCGCCCGTCTGGCTGTCCGGCGGCCCGCCGGGGAGCCGTCCGCGTTTCGCTACCTGTTCGGGGCACCGGCCGTATTGCTGGCGCTTTTCTGGGCCAGCCTCGAACTGCGGCGGGCGTTTCATGGAGCGGTGCTGTCCGGGCCCGCCGGAGAGGCCGAACGGCTCGCGTATCTGTCGCTATGGTCGATCTCCGCCGTTGCGGTGGCCGGCTGGCTGTGGTGCCGGCGGCGCAGGAGCGCGGAGCGGACCAACTAGCCGGGTCAGCTCTCGTCGTAGTCGATGGTGACGCGTGCCGTCAGTGGCCGTGCCTGGCAGGTGAGGACGAAGCCGCGGGCCACCTCCCAGTCCTCGAGCGCGTAGTTGACGGCCATGTCCACCTTGCCCTCGACGACCCGTGCCCGACAGGTCGAGCAGACCCCGGCCTTGCAGGAAAAGGGCGGATCGATGCCCCTGGCGACCGCCGCCTCGACGATCGTCTCGCGGTTGAAAGGGAGGGGGAAGCTGCGCCGCTGGCCGTCGAGGATGAGGGTGATCTCGGCCTGCTCGGCGGCCGCCTCCACCGGCGGCGGGGCGTGCGGTGCGAGTCGCGGCCGGTTGCCCTCGGTGGTGAAATACTCGTAGTGCAGGCGCGTCTTCTCCACTCCCAGCGCCACTAGGGTATCGGCGAGTTCCTGGATCATCGGCGCCGGGCCACACAGGAACGAGGCATCCACCTCGGCCGGCCGGAACAGCCTGCCGGACCAGGCCCGCAGCTTGTCCGGGGTGATCCGGCCCGCAAACAGCTCCATCACGTCGGAGGTCTCGGCCGACAGGACGTGATGCAGCGAAAAGCGGGTCATGTACCGGTTCTTGAGGTCCTCGAGCTCTTCCCGGAAGATGATCGATTCGACATCGCGATTGCCGTAGAAGAGGATGAACCGGCTCTTTGGCTCCCGCGCCAGGGTGGTCTTGATGATCGACATCAGGGGCGTGATCCCCGAACCGGCGGCGAAGGCCACATGGAGCCGGCACTGCTGCGGATCGAGCGGCACGAAGAACCGTCCGCGCGGCGGCATCACGTCGATCACCTCGCCCGGCCGCAGACGGCTGTGCACCCAGCCCGAAAAGCGCCCATGCGGCTGCCGCTTGACGGCAATGCGCAGCTCGCCCTCGTCGACCGCCGAACAGATCGAGTAGGTCCGCCTGAGCTCCTCGCCGTCGACGGTCGCCCGCAGGATGACATGCTGTCCCTGGGTGAAGCGAAAGCGATCGCGCAGTTCCTCGGGCAGTGCGAAGCGGATCGAAACGCAATCCGGGGTCTCGCGGCGGATCTCGGCGACGGTGAGCGGATAGAAACGCGGCATGGTATCGGCGGCTCCCTGGCGGCTCGGGGATCCGTGCGGCCGCCGCAACGGCGGCGCAGGAGGTTCGATGCTGGGCGGAAAGATGTGACGGCTGCGGCGATGCGGCAATGCCCGGCCGCCTTGTCCCGCTGCCGGCCGGCGCCATTTCAGGAACATCTGCGGCAATCTTCCGGCTGCTGGCGATGGACATCCTCGTATATCTCGTCCCGATCGCCCTGCTTCTCGGGCTGGTCGGTCTCCTGGCCTTTCTCTGGGCGCTGCGCAGCGGGCAGTTCGAGGATCTCGATGGCGCTGCCGAGCGCATCCTGTTCGATGACGAGGAACCGCTGCCGGCCCCGCCGCCGACGGAAGGCGAGCGCCGGCGGCACTGATCCTTCCTGTCTCGCCGGGATCGCTTCGAGGGCGGCACGGGCGGTGTCGAAGGCTACCAGATGGGCGGGACAGCGTCGGCAGTCGCTGCTGCCCAGGCCCGGCTGCGGGATCCTTGCCGTCGGCGCACGCAGCAGCTTTGCCAGCAGG
Source organism: uncultured Geminicoccaceae bacterium (assembly GCA_964475675.1). GTDB lineage: Bacteria > Pseudomonadota > Alphaproteobacteria > Geminicoccales > Geminicoccaceae > JALSRW01. Next base: position 5,057 of record CAYYZI010000093.1, on the reverse strand, counting down.
CTACATTCGCACGCACCGGGGAAGGGCACGGCCAGCCCGGCAGTGGCGGCCCGGCTGAGATGGTCGACATGCCAGTGGGCCTTGCGGCGGCTGCGCAGATGCCGGAGACAGCGGGCGCGAATGCCGCCCGGTCCGCGGGCGCTGCCGCAATAGGCGTAGAGGCCGGGCGGCAGGACGGTGTCCCGCAGGCGGGGCGGCAGGCGCACCGGTCGGGCGGTGCGCAGCAGCAGGAGATAGGCCCCGCGGCAGGATGCCGGCAGGGGCCAGGCCGGGTCGGGGGCGGGGCGATGTTTCAGATGCCGCGTTTGCGCCACTGCTCGATAGCCCGGCTGCGCGGCAGCTCGAAGCCCACCAGCACCTTGTACATGGGTCCCTGTTCGGGGCCGACCCCTTCCAGGGTCTGGGCAATCTGTTCGCGGCTGCCGGCGGGCTTGCCGCTGCCGTCGATCTCGATGCGGGCGGTGAACACCTGCTTGTCGATCACCGTGCCGTCGGGCGCGGACACCGCCACGAAATAGGGCAGCTCGACGGTGGTCGGACCGATCGGTGCGGTCGGCTTGACGATGATATCCACACTGTAGGCCAGCTCCAGCCCGGCATCGTCGTAGCCGCAGCTACCCTGGAGCCCGAGCAGCCGGGCCTCGGCCGGCAGCGCGCGTCCCCCCTGCTCGACCGGGCTCAGGGTGTCGAGCCCGTAGACGATGGCGACCTTGGGACAGCGTGCCGGCGGGGTGTCGGGCGTGCTGCTGCAGGCCGCCGCGAACAGCCCGAGGGCGAGGGCGGCGACCGGGCCGCGGCCGCGCTGCCATCGCCGGCGCGATCTGGGGCGCGGGGTGTCATCCGGATCGGACGGGGGCGGTGCACTGCTCATGCGCTCTGGTCCATGGCTCGCGGGAGGATCGGCGACACGGCCCGAAAGGCGCCGCTTCCAGGGTGTCGCGTGGCCAGTCGGTGGTCGCTCCCGGGGTAGCAGCCCGGACCGGGGACAGCAAGCAGCGGCTCCGGGCGGGTACGGCTTGCGCCCTTGCGACGGCGTTCTACTATGGCGCGCCCAGGAGGACAGCGGAAACGGGATGAACAACGATCAGGCAGGCACGGGGCCGTCCTCGCGGGGACGGCCGGGCAGGCGACACAGGCTGGCGGCGCTGGATCTCGGCACCAACAACTGCCGCCTTCTGGTGGTGCAGCCCGAGGAGCGCGGCTTTCGGGTGGTCAAGAGTTTCTCGCGCATTACCCGGCTGGGCGAAGGGCTGGCGGCCACCGGCCGTCTCGACGAGGCGGCCATGGCGCGGACCATCACCGCGCTCGGCGTCTGCGCCCGGGTCATCGCCGGTTGTGGCGCCCGGCACGTCCGCTGCGTGGCGACCGAGGCCTGCCGGCGGGCGGTCAACGGCCGCGCGTTCGTCGAGCGGGTGCGCGAGGCCACCGGCATCTCGCTCGAGATCCTCGACAACCGCGAGGAGGCGCGCCTCGCCATGCTGGGCTGCGCGCCACTGGTCGAGCGCGACGCCCGCAAGGTTCTGCTGCTGGACATCGGCGGTGGCAGCACCGAGATCTTCTGGCTGGAGCGCGGGGCGGGATCAGGAGATTTCCGGGGGCGCGCATTCTCGCTTCCGGTGGGCGTGGTCACCCTGTCGGAAAGCTGTGGCGACGGTGCCGATGAGCAGGCCTACCAGCGCATGGTGGGGCTGGTCACCCGCATGGTGGAGAGCAGCGGCGTGCCGCCTCCGGCCAACGGCGACGCCCACAGCATCCAGATGCTCGGTACTTCGGGAACCGTCACCACGCTTGCCGCCATTCATCTCGGACTTCGCCGCTACGACCGCCGGCGGGTGGACGGGGTGCAGGTGAGCTTTGCGGCATTGTCGGATGTGGCGGAGCGGCTGCGCCGGCTCGATCGCGCCGGGCGTGCCGCCTTCCCCTGCATCGGTCGCGGCCGCGCCGATCTGGTGATGGCCGGATGCGCCATCCTCGAGGCGGTGCATCGACGCTGGCCGGTGGAGCAGCTGCGGGTGGCGGATCGCGGAGTCCGTGAAGGGATTCTCGCCGAAATGCTCGGTCAGAGCCTCGATCTCGCGCTGGCCGGCTCGCCGGCTGCATGAGCGGCGGCCCGGCCCGTCGGCCGCGGCGGCGAGGGCGCAGCGCCTCCTCGACGCGCTGGCTGCAGCGACAGCACCGGGATCCGCTGGTCAAGCAGGCCAAGGCCCAGGGCTATCGGGCGCGCTCGGTCTATAAGCTGATGGAGATCGATCGCAAATACCGGCTCCTGCGCAAGGGCATGACGGTGCTCGATCTGGGCGCCGCGCCCGGGAGCTGGAGCCAGTATGCAGCGGCCCGCGGCTGCCGCGTGGTGGCGGTGGACCTGCTGCCGATGCAGCCGATCGAGGGGGTCACCATCGTCACCGGAGATTTCCTCGACGAGACGGTGCAGGCGCGGCTGCGGGCGCTGCTCGATCGCGGCTGCGACGTGGTGCTCAGCGATCTGGCGCCGGATGCCACCGGGCGGCGTACGGTGGACCGGCTGCGGGCGGAGGTTGCGGCCGAGGCCGTCCTCGCCTTCGCCGGGCAGGTGCTGCGCCCCGGTGGCAGCCTCGTCCTCAAGCTGCTGCATGGTGCCGACACGCTGGTCACCAGACTGGCGCGGCCGCTGTTCGCCCGCAGCAAGCTGATCCGACCCGAGGCCACCCGCAGCGAATCGACGGAAATCTACTTCCTCGGTCAGGGCTTCAAGGGCGGCGAAAACAGCCGCACCTCCGGCCCCGCCCAGCCGGTCTCATGAGGGAGTCAGCGTCCCGGCATCCTCCACCTGCACCGCGATGTCGCGCAAAAGGGCCCGCTCCAGAGCGCTTTCGGCGGCCAGCCTGAGCTCCTCGAACGGTCGCGGCGAGCTGGTGTCCCAGCGGCTCAAGCCGATGCAGAGGCGGATCTCGCAGGGCGAATCGCGGAGCGAGAAGGGCTCGCTGGCCACCGCCAGCAGCCGGCGGGCGGCGGTCTCGGCATGTCCGGGGCCGGGCAGATTGTCGAGCAGGGCCAGAAAGCGGGCCTCCTCCTGCCGTGCCAGCGCATCGTGTCGCCGGATCTTCTTCCGCAGCCGCGCCGCCACCGCGGTGATCAGCGCATCCGCCCATTCGGCGCCGCGCTCGTCGCGCAACTGCGCGAAGGCACGAATGCCCAGACTGGCCAGGGCCAGGGTCTTGCCCGAACGGGCGCAGCGGCTGCTGGAGCTCTCGAACAGGCGGGCCAGCACATGGGGACGGGGCAGCCCGGTGAGCTCGTCGTGATCGAGATGATGCAGGCGCCGCCGCTCCTGATGCTTGCGTTCCACCGCGAACAGGATCGCCCGCAGCAGGGCGGCGGGCTCCAGATTGTCCTTGGTGATGAAATCCTGGGCGCCGCCCCGCACGGCTTCGGCGGCGATCACCATGTCGTCGGCACCGAACCCGCTGAGCACCACGATCGGCAGTTCGGGGCGGCTGCGCACCACCGTCTCGATGGTCCGCAGGCCATGGGAGTCGGGAAGATTGAGATCGAGCAGGACGATGTCCGGCGGCTCGCTGGCCATGCGGATCAGGGCCTCGCGCAGCGTGCCGGCCACCGCGATGCGTCCGGCACCGCATTCCCGCAGGCAGATTTCCACCAGCGCCGCATCGGATGCCATGTCCTCGACCAGCAATATCGAGTAGGTATCGAGCATGCGGAATCCACTTATTGTCGAGCTATCTAGCGTCCCGGTTCGGCTTTCCCGTAACGGTACGCCGCAAAGCTTAACGAAGGCTGAAGAGGGGGTGGAACAGGGCCGCAAAGGCCGGCATCGCCGCCCTTTCACATGCCGGTTTCAGCGATCGAACGCGGTTCCGCGCCGCATCCCCGGCTCAGCCGTTCTCCAGATAGATTTCCACCCGCCGGTTGCGGGCCCGGCCGGCTTCGGTGTCGTTGGGCGCCACCGGCCGGGATTCCCCGAAACCCCGCGGCACCAGCCGCCTGGCATCGACCCCGCGGCGGGCGAGCGCGAGGGCGACGACATGGGCCCGCAGCTCGGAAAGCACGAGGTTGAACTGCTCGCTGCCGACATTGTCGGTATGGCCCTCGATGCGGATGCGGCCCTTGCGCAGCGCCGCCAGCCTCGCCAGCTTGTCGAGCGTCGCGCCGGCCTGCGGGCGCAGGGTCCATTTGCCGAAATCGAACAGCACCGCGGCCGAGAGGGTCACTTTCAGCCCTTCCGGGGTGGTGACGGCGCCGAGCTCGCGGATCAGGTCGCGCTCCGCCTGCGGCACCGCTTCGGGGGCGGAATATGCGGCGAGGCGCAGATCGCCGATCAGCACCGGGACCTCGGCATAGTCCTTGCCGGTGCCGTAATGGCGGTAGAAGTACAGCGACAGGCCGGCGATCGGTCCTTCCGGGTCGAAGTGCTTGCGGCCGATCCGCTTGCCATCCAGGAAGAAGCGGATCTGGCCGCGCCGCGCCTGCACCGCTACCCGATGCGGCCCGTTGCCTTGAACGCGGGTCTGCAGATCGAGGCGGAGCCGCCCCGGCCGGTTCGCGGCGCCGAAGCTCGACGGCTCCCGTGGGCAGGCGAGATGTCCGCCGGCGTAGGCGCCCCCGGCATAGGCCAGGCTGTCTTCACCGAAGCGGGCGAGCTGTGTCTCGGAGTGCAGCCGGAATTCGACGAAGGGGCAGCCCTCCTCGTGGGTGTAGTAATCGAATTCCAGCGAAAACTCTGCGGGCAGCGGCTGGTCGAAGGGAAGCAACAATACCGTGCCCATGGCCAAGGGCCGCATCCAGATGCGGTCGCGGAAGCGGGCACATTCGTAATCTCCCTTTACCGCCCGCCAGTCGGGCAGCATTTCGCCCACCGGGCATTTCGCCAGTTCGGTCCGGTAGAGAACGCGGTCGCCCGGAGTGAAGCCGTATCTTTCCGCGGCTCCCTCGAGGCCGGCCGCCTGTGCCGTCGCCGTGCCCAGCAACAGCATTGCCAGCCAAAGCATGCGCATCATGGCTCAGCCCTCCCTTCGGGTGCGAAGCGGACGAAGACACCAAAGGTGGCAGCTGTGCCGGCT
>CAYYZI010000092.1:0-8293 GCA_964475675.1 uncultured Geminicoccaceae bacterium | reverse complement strand
GCGGAACCTCCCGACGGAGTGCCGTGGCCAGCATGGTGACACCGCTTCGGGCTTCTGCACCGCCCATGAGCGGATGCTCCAGCACATTGTCGAGAATGGCCAGCAGGGAGGCGGCTTCGCGGCTCCGCGCGGGGTCCGCCGCACCGGCGTCGCGCGGAAGCAGGAGGCGGCGGTGGAACACGAGATCGAAGCTCTCCGCGGCCATCGGCCGGCCATCCCGAAGGGTCGCATAGCGCTGATACGCCACCACCAGCGGCTCCTCCGGCAGGGCCAGCAGCTCCGGATGGTCTTCGGCCAAGAGATACTCGGCGAAGACCGAACGCAGATGTGCGTATTCGAGAAGCTGGAGGGGCTGGAGGCGCAGCCGCGCGATGCCGCGTTCGAAACGGTCGGGGGCCTCCTCGCGAAGGGCCCCGCGCAGCACGGGCTTGGCGGCCGACAGCGTGCCCAGGAGGCGATCCAGGAACAGCGCGCGGGAGACGCGGGAGGCGGTGATCAGGAGATCGAGGCTGCGCGGCAGCAGCCGGCGCAGATCCTCCCGCGGCATCTCGGAAACCAGCAGCCGGCGCGACGTCCGAACCGATCCGTCGGGAAGCTGCAGCGAGAAAACCAGCTCGATGCCGGCGAAGCGGGTCTCCTGCGCGGCCTCCGCCGGCGGCTGCTCGCCCAGGCTCTGTTCGAGGGCGCCGAGCGCCCCGCCGAACAGCCCGCCGACGGTTTCGCCCATCTCCTTGGCCATCCGTGCATTCGGGTCGGTCGGCAGAATGCGCCCATCGACCCCGAACGGCTCCCCCACTTCGATGCCGCCGCCGGTGACCAGCATCGGCACCATGGCATCGAAGCCTTCCGCGTACTGGCCGGCCAGAGCCGGGCCGAGGAGCCGATCTCCCCGCTGCAGCTCGGGAACGATCAGCAGGGACGCGGTCTCATAGGCCCGATCGATGGGCAGACGCGCGGCAAGAATGGTGGCCCGGGCGAGATCGCCCCCCTCCTCCCGCAGGAGCTCGAGGCGCAAGCCCAGCACCGGTGCCAGTTCCGCCGGCAGGCGGTCGCCCACCCGTTCCGGCTCCGCGAGACGATCGCCGGGTTCCATTCCGGGAAGGCTGGGGTCGAGATCCCGCCAGCCCGCTTCGGTTTCCATCTGCACCCAGCAATGCTCGGCCAGGAGATCGGCCGGATCCGCCGCCGCGCCGGCCGGCGGCAACGCCGCTTCCAGGCTCTCCGCCAGCCTGTCGCGCACGAACGCGGTATCCAGCGCCACCGCTTCGGCCAGCGCCCGGGCGGTGGCGGTGCTCTGCTCGAGGGCGGTGCGATAGGCCGCCTCGTCCAGCCCGGCCGGGGCCAGCAGGCGCAGCAGCTCGGGATCGAAACCATCCGTGGCCAGCGGCCGGCTGGCGGTGCTGCGGGGGCGGTCGAGATTGGCCAGGAGTCTCTGGATCGTCGCCTCGTCGAGCCGCGCCTGCGCATAGCGGACGCGGTGGCCGCCGGCCTTCAGCAGTTCGCCCAGCAGCAGCGCCCGGTCGCAGGCATTGCCGGCGCGGGAGACCAGCGTGCCGGCAGCGAAGCGCAGGGTGCCGGCATAGGGAAGGAGGGCGATCTCCTCGCGCAGGAAACGGTAGGCGGCCTGCCAATCCTCGCCGAACCGCCGGCCCAGTACCGCGGGATCGAAGCGGCCGGCATCCAGTGCCGCCCGGTATTTGCGGATGCCGCGGAGAAAGGCGGCCGCCTGCTCGGCCGGGCGACGGTCCCCTGCCGGTGTCTGCGCGGCGGCGGTGGCGATCGCCACGCTCTGTACCCAGACCAGCAGCAGGGCCAGGGCCAGGTGAAGCCATCGGCGCAGCGGCGACGAGCTTCGGGGAACCATGTCCGCGCCTCCTCTGTCCGGACATCTACCGTCGCGAGGCGCTTTCCCCTACCTCCGGTTGATCGTTGCCGCCAGCATATGGGAGCCACGCGACGTCGGCAAGGAGGCTCTCGCGGCCACGCCGCGGCCATGATAAGGAGGTGGCGGGTCGCTTTCGGGAGCAAGGCATGTCCGGTCCGCTGCTGTTCGCGCTCGCCCGCAGCCGGGAACTCGGCGAACGGGTCGCTGCGGCCCTGGGCACGGCGCTCACCCCGCACGAGGAGCGCGAGTTCGAGGATGGCGAGCACAAGGCCCGCCCCCTCGCCTCGGTGCGCGGGCGCGATGTCTTCGTGATCCACGGGCTGTGGGGGGAACCGGAGGCCAGCGCCAACGACAAGCTGTGCCGACTGCTGTTCTTCTGCGGCACCCTCAAGGAGAACGGGGCGGGGCGGGTCACCGCGATCGCCCCCTATCTCGCCTATGCCAGAAAGGACCGGCAGACCAAGCCACGCGATCCGGTGACCACCCGCTATGTGGCGCAACTGTTCGAGGCAGTGGGCATCGACCGGGTGGTGACCCTCGATGTGCACAATCTGGCCGCCTTCCAGAATTCCTTCCGCATCGAGGCGGTCAATCTCACCGCCCGCCCCCTGTTCCTGGCCGCGCTGCTGCCGGCGCTCGAAGGCCGGGTGCCGGTGGTGGTCTCGCCCGATGCCGGCGGTGCCAAGCGGGCCGAGGCCCTGCGCGAGCTGCTCGAGGAGCGGCTCGGGAAGACCGTACCGCTGGCCTTTCTGCAGAAGAAGCGCAGCGAGGGCCGGGTCACCGGCGATGCGGTGATCGGCGATGTGGAGGGCCGCATTGCGGTGATCATCGACGATCTGATCAGCTCCGGCACCACCCTGTCGCGGGCGGCAAGGGCGCTCAGGCGGCAGGGCGCGGGGCGGATCCTCGCCTGCGTCACCCACGGGCTGTTCAACCCGCCGGCCGCCGAGGTGCTCGAGGAGGCCGCCTTCGACCGGCTGCTGGTGACCGACAGCGTGCCGCCCTTCCGCCTGCCGGCGCAGGTGGCGGCGCGCCATCTCACGGTTCTCGGCATCGCCCCGCTGCTGGCCGAGGCCATCCGCCGCCTGCACGGCGGGGGATCGATCAGCGAACTGCTGCGCGAGGGGCCTCAGCCGAGCATCGCGGTGTAGCGGTCGGCGAGCTCCAGATAGGATCGGGCGCGCCGCAGCCAGTGCGATACCGGGCGGCCGCCCGGCTCGGCCATGTGCCAGACCGCCAGCCGCGCCCGCTGGGCCGCCCGGTAGCCCTTGTAGAAGGCATAGAGCCAGGGGCCGGGCCGATCCTCGGCGATCTCCTCGTAGAGGGCGACGAACAGCTCGCCGGTGGCGGCCGCCCCCAGCCGCTCGCATTCCAGCGCCAGAAAGGCGAGCTCGTCGGCGGCATCGCGAATCCGCAGCTCGTCCGAGAATTCGAGGCAGTCGATGATCGCCGGCGGATGCCCCAGATAGACATGCTCGGGACGCAGATCGCCGTGGGCGTCCTTGATGCGGCCGGCGGCGAGACGTTGGGCGAAGCGTTCGCGGCCCGGCTCCAGGGCCCGCATCAGCCGGCCCATCACCCGCTCCACCAGCGCCTCCGGCAAGGCCAGGTCGGCGCGGGCGAAGGCGGCGAGATCGAGCGCCAGCTCGCGGACCATCAGCCCCAGATGCTCGTCGATCCCGCGGCGCACCGGCGAGGCGGAGGCCAGGAAGCGGGCCAGATGGCCGGCCACCGGCCGGATCTCCTCGAGCCCGGGATGGCCGCGGGCGAGGACCGCATCCAGCATCCGCCTTTCGTCCAGCCGCCGCATGCGAACGACCCAGTCGAGCACCTCGCCCGCCCCGCCGACGGCGATCCGCCCGTCGCTTCGGGTCACCGGCAGGACGTCGAGATAGACCCAGTCGGCGAGACGCCGATTGAGTTGCAGCTCGCGCCGGCAGTGGCACTCGCGCAGCTCGCGGCTGGAAAGATCGAGAAAGGGAAAGCGGACCGGTTTCTTGAGCTTGTAGGCGTGGCTCGCGGTCAGGAACACCCAGGACATGTGGGTTTCGCGGAGCTCGACGCCGCCCGCTCCCTCCGCTCCGAAGGTGGCGGGATCGGACAGGGCCCGGACGACTGCCTGCGTGTCTGCCGCCTCACCGTCATGCATGGCCGCATCATTGCCACGAGGCCGCGCCGCGGCAAAGCGTCATGGGGAGGATCGCGGAGAGAAAGGCGGGGGCGCCTCAGACCGCCAGATACTGGGCGCGCAGCTCGGCGTTCTCCAGCACCTCGGCGGCGTCGCCGTCGAACACCACCTCGCCCATGTCGAGAATCACCGCCCGGTCGGCGAGATTGAGGGCGGCGATGGCGTTCTGCTCGACGATGATGGTGGTGATGCCGAGATCCTTGATCTCGCGCACGATCCGCTCGATGTCGCGGACGATGGTCGGCGCCAGCCCTTCGTAGGGCTCGTCGAGCAGCAGCAGCTTGAGATCGCGGGCCAGCGCCCGGGCCACCGCCAGCATCTGCTGTTCACCGCCGGAGAGGGTAGTGGCCTCCTGCTTGCGGCGCTCGGCCAGACGCGGGAAATGCTCGTAGATGCGATCGAGCTCCCAGCCCTTGGGCGGTGCCGCCTGGGCCAGGATCAGGTTTTCCTCGACCGTCAGCCCAGCGATGATGCGCCGGTCCTCGGGCACCAGCGAGACCCCGCGCCGGGCCGCCTGATCGGCCCGCTTGTCGTGCAGGGACTCGCCATCGAGCCAGATCTCGCCCTGCCTGAGCTCGGGCTGGGCGGCGCGGGCGATGGTCCTGAGCGTCGAGGTCTTGCCGGCCCCGTTGCGGCCGAGGAGGGCCAGTACCTGGCGCTCCTCGAGGGCGAAGCTGACCCCCTGGACGATGTAGCTCTCGTGATAATAGGCATGGATGTCGCGGCAGCAGAAGAAGGCGGCCGGACGGCCGGCGAGGGCGGGCGCAGCGCTCATGCCTGGGCGCCTCCGAGATAGGCTTCCTGGACCTTGGGGTTGCCGCGGATCTCCTCGGGCGGCCCGTCGGCGATCACCCGCCCCTGGGCGAGCACGGTGATGCGCTCGGCGAGGGTGAACACGACATGCATGTCGTGCTCGATGATCACCTTGGTCATGCCACCCTTGGCGATCTCCTTGAGGAGCTCCACGGTGGTATTGGTGTCGTGGCGCGACATGCCGGCGGTGGGCTCGTCGAGGAGCAGCAGGCGCGGCCGACAGACCAGACAGATGGCGAGCTCGAGCCGCCGCTTGTCGCCACGCGAGAGCTGCTCGGCGATCTCGTCGAGCTTGGTGCCGAGACCCACCTGCTCCAGCATCGCCGCCGATTCCTCGATGATCGGGTGGGTACGGGTCAGCGATTCCAGCACCTTGACCGCGAACTTGCCGTCGCGCTTGGCCAGCGCCGCGATGGCCACGTTCTGCAAGAGCGTCATGCCGGGAAAGATCTGCGGCGTCTGGAACACCCGGGCGATGCCGAGCTGGATGATGTCGTGGGGGGTGATGCCGGCCAGCGGCCTGCCGTCGAACACGACCTCTCCCTGATCGGGCTCGATCAGCCCCACCAGCACGTTGAGAAGGGTCGACTTGCCGGCTCCGTTGGGACCGATGATGGCGTGGACCGAGCCTTCCTCGACCGTGAGATTGATGTCGGAAAGGGCGGCGAGACCGCCGAAGCGCTTGGAAATGCCCCGCATCTCCAGGAGCGGCTGGCGGGCGGGAGCGGTTGCTGCTGCTGCCATCATCGTCTCATTCCGTCGGCAGTTCGTGGCGGGCCTGGACGTTCTGGGGCCGGGCGCGCTCCTCCTCGATCGAACCCGGCGCATCGGGGACATTGGGACGCCGCCGCCGGGCCACCATGCCCAGCCGGCGCCGCGCCCGGTTGTACATGTCGACGAAGCCGCCCGGCACGAAGATCACCACCAGCATGAAGATGATGCCCAGCACCAGCTTCCACTGCTCGCCCAGATAGCCCTGCACCACGTTCTCGAAATAGAGCATGAAGGTGGCACCGATCATCGGCCCGATCAGGGTGTTGACGCCGCCGATCACCGACATGATGACGAGCTCGCCGGAAGTCGACCAGTGCAGGTACTTGGTGGCCACATAGGGCTCGTAGACGACCATCAGGAAGCCGGCCACCGAGCCGTAGAGGGCGCTGATGACGAAGGCCGCGATCTTGTAGATCCGGAGATGCGCGCCGGTGTATTCGAGGCGCATCGGGTTTTCCTTGATGGCCATCAGCATCAGACCGAAGGGCGAGCGCCGGATCTGGCGGGCGACGGCGTAGCCCACCACCAGGGTGCCGGCGGCGATGTAGAAGATGGCGCGATCGCTCAGATCCTCGCCCATGAAGGCAGGCGAGACGTCCATCGTCAGGCCGTTGTCGCCGCCGGTCCAGTCGGAGAAGATGGAAAGCGCGGCGGCGTGCAACATCTGGGCGAAGGCCAGGGTCAGGATCGAGAAGTAGATGCCGGTTCGCCGCAGGGTCAGATAGCCGAGTACCAGGGCAAGCGGGACGGTCGCCGCCAGCGAGAACAGGAGGGCGGGAACGATCTCCGGCGAGAAATCGCGGAAGGACATGCCCGTGGCGTAGGCCGCCGTGCCGAAGAAGGCGGCATGGCCGAAGCTCAGATATCCCGTGAAGCCGAGCAGGATGTCGAAGCCGAGCGCGAACAGCGCCCAGATCATGACCTTGGTGGCCAGCGCGGAATAGCCGCCGATCCATTCCAGCCATTCCGGCATGGTCAGGACGATGACGGCGAAGACGAGCAGCAGGCCGGCTTCCCCCGCCCAGCCGGCCTGGCCGTTGCGCGGGATCATTCGAACACCCCCTTCTTGCCCATCAGTCCGCGCGGTCGCACCAGCAGCACGACCACCGCGATCAGATAGATGATGATCTGCTGCAGGGCCGAGTATTCGGCAGTGAAGGCCAGCGCCAGGCCGATCAGCACCGCCGCGATCAGGGCGCCGGGCAGCGAGCCCATGCCGCCGATCACCACCACCAGGAAGGAGGGCACCAGCACCTCCATGCCCACCCCCGGCGTGACCTGGGTGATGGGCCCGCCGAAGGTGCCGGCGATGCCGGCGATCAGGGAGCCCAGACCGAACACCATGGCGAAGTAGCGCGGCACCCGCACGCCCAGCAGCGAGACCATGTCGGCATCACGCATGGCCGCCCGCACCACCAGACCGAAGCGGGTGAATTCGAGCAGCAGGAAGAGCACGGTGATGGTGACCAGGGTCACCAGGATCAGAATGAGGCGCCATTTGGGAAAGGCCACGAAGCCGGTGAGAAACGGCACCCATTCGTGCAGCTTGACGATGCCCAGCCCCCAGCTCGGCAGGGCGAAAGGAATGTTGTTGGCGCCGAAGATCCATTTCAGGGTTTCCTCGACGACGATGGCCAGCCCGAAGGTGACCAGGATCTGGTCGACATGGGGGCGCGAATAGAACCACTGGATCAGCCCGCGCTCCAGCAGGATGCCGAGCAGGAACAGCAGCAGCGGCACGACGAGGATGGTCGCCGCGAAGCCGATCTGCTTGGCCAGCAGCACGGCGAAATAGGAGCCCAGCATGTAGAGGGCGCCATGGGCGAAATTGACGACGCCCAGGGTGCCGAAGATGAGGGTCAGACCGAGGGCGATGAGGGCATAGATGGCGCCGATCTGCAGACCCGTCAGCGTCTGCAGGAAGAGCGCATTGATGAGCTGGTCCGACATGCGTGGCGCTTCCGATCCGTCCTCGGCCGCCCGATCCGAGGCAGGCGGCGTCCGGGGTCAGAGGGAGGCGGCTCCGGCCCGCCCGAAGGCAGGCCGGAGCGCCGCGAAAAGGCCCTGCGCGTCAGGCAGGCTCGTAGGGACCGAGCTCACCCGGGAAGGTGTCCACCGGATAGGTGATCACCTCGCGCTTCACCTGCTGGACGATATCCAGCAGATCGTACTCGCTGGTCCGCTCGGAAACGGCCTTGCCCCGCACCACCAGAATGTCGTGGAAGGCCTGGTGGTCGCCGCCGCGGTAGAGCGCCTTGCCCGGCCCCATGCCCTCGAACTCGAAATCCTCGAGGGCCTTGATGACCTCCGGCGGATAGAAGGTGCCGGCCATCTCCACGGCATTGGCATAGAGGATGGTCTGGACGTAGCAGGTCTGCGCCGCCTGCGAGGGCGGGAAGCCGTACTCGGCCTCGAACGCCTTGACGAAGGCCTGGCTGCCGGCGTCCTCGAGCCGCCAGTTCCAGTTGGTGGTGCCGTACACCCCGGCGATGTTGTCGCCGGCACCCTGGGCCATGAGACGGCTGTACAGGGGCACCACGATCTGCACCTGCTTGCCGTTCTTCTGCATGTCCTTGATGCCGAACTGCACCGCCTGGGTCAGCGAGTTGATCATGTCCTTGCCGTAGTGGTTC
>CAYYZI010000091.1:7211-8297 GCA_964475675.1 uncultured Geminicoccaceae bacterium | reverse complement strand
TCTCGACGAACTCGGAGCCGGTGATCGAGAAGAAGGGCACCCCGGCCTCGCCGGCCACCGCCCGCGCCAGCAGGGTCTTGCCGGTGCCGGGCGGCCCGACCAGCAGCACCCCCTTGGGAATGTGCGCGCCGAGGCGGCCGTATTCCTTCGGATTCTTGAGGAACTCGACCACCTCCTGGAGTTCCTGCTTGGCCTCGTCGACCCCGGCCACGTCGTGGAAGGTGACGCCGGTGTTCTTCTCCATGTAGACCTTGGCCTTGGAGCGGCCGATCGACATCAGCCCGCCCATCCCCTGCTTTTCGACGATATGTCGGAAGAAGAAGGCCCAGATGGCGAAGAACAGGACAATGGGGATCACCCAGGAAAGGATGGTCCGGATCACGGTGTTCTCGACCGTGCCGGTGAACTCGACGTTGTACTTCTTGAGCTCCTTGGCGATCTGGGGATCGACGCGAGGTGTCACGAAGCGGATCTTGCCGTCCTGCGGCTCGGCGAAGTAGCCGGTGATGTACTGATCGCCGATGACGATGCGCTTGACCTTGCCCTCTTCCAGGTATTTCTCGAACTGGCTGTAGGGGACGACCTCGGTGGTCTGCGAGGTCTGCCACCAGTCCTGGATCAGCAGGAGCAGGATGAAGGCGGCGATGAAGTACCAGAAGTGGAAGTGGGCCTGCTTGTTGTCCACGGTTCCTCTCCGGATCCCGGGCCGACGACGTCATCCTCCATGTAGACCCTCGGCCGCCCGGCGTCGAGACGATCTCAGTAGAGGCCGCCGAGGATCGCCTCCAGCAACATGACCGCACGCCCGAAACGGGCGCGCATGCGGGCCCAGTCGATCGCTTCGGGATCACGCAAGAGCGCGCCGAGCGGCCGACCGTCGATGCGGATGTCGGCGAACAGCTCCCCGGCGGTCAGGCGCCCGTCCCCGTCCGTATCGTAGCCGGCGAACAGGGTATCGGTGCCGATCAGATCCACGGTCCACAGCAGCCCGTCGGCGAGTCTGCGCTCCAGGGGCGGCAGCGCGCCGCGATGGCGATCCACCCAGGCGCCGGCATCGGCGCGCGCCCGGCGCAGCTCGCCCGGCTC
>CAYYZI010000091.1:0-7111 GCA_964475675.1 uncultured Geminicoccaceae bacterium | reverse complement strand
CAGCAGACGGCGCAGCTCGTACAGGAGATCGAGGGCCTCGCGCGGCGACAGATGGTCGGGGTCGAGCTCCCTCAGTCTGGCCAGCACCGGATGCTCCCCGGGGGGCTCCGCGGGCGCCTCGCGCAGCGCCGCGAACAGCGGCAGATCCTCCGCCAAGAGACTCGCTGGCGAGCCCGCCTCGGCCGCTTCGAGGCGCTGCAGCACCTGGGTGGCGCGGCGGATGACGGCGGCCGGCAAGCCGGCCAGACGCGCCACATGGATGCCGTAGGAGCGATCGGCCCGGCCCGGCGTGACCTCGTGCAGGAACACCACGTCGCCGCGCCATTCCTTGACCCGCATGGTGTGGGCGGCGAGCCGCGGCAGGCGGCCGGCGAGGGCGGTCAGCTCGTGGTAATGGGTGGCGAACAGCCCCCGGCAGCGCACCCGGTCGTGCAGATGCTCGACCACCGCCCAGGCCAGCGACAGCCCGTCGAAGGTGGCGGTGCCGCGGCCGATCTCGTCGAGGATGACGAGACTGCGTTCGGTGGCCTGATGGAGGATCGCCGCGGTCTCCACCATCTCGACCATGAATGTGGAGCGGCCGCGGGCGAGATCGTCGGCCGCCCCGACCCGCGAAAAGAGCCGGTCGACGAGGCCGATCTCGGCGGCCTCGGCGGGCACGAAGCTGCCGCATTGGGCGAGCACGGCGATCAGCGCGTTCTGCCGGAGAAAGGTGCTCTTGCCGGCCATGTTGGGACCGGTCAGCAGCCACAGCCGCCGGCCTTCCGAAAGATCGCAGTCGTTGGCGACGAAGCTCTCGTGGCGGCGGGCGAGGGCCTGCTCCACCACCGGATGGCGGCCGCCGACGATGCGAAAGGCGGTATCCTCGCGAATGGCCGGGCGCACATAGCGTTGCTCGACGGCGAGGGTGGCGAGGGCCGCCGCCAGATCGATGGCGGCCACCGTTGCCGCGGTGGCAGCGATGGCCCCGGCCGCCTTCAGCACCGCGTCCAGCAGTTCGGCGAAGATCGCCTGCTCGCGCGCCAGCGCCCGCTCGGCGGCACTGGCGAGCTGCTGCTCCAGCGCCGCCAGCTCCCCGGTGGAAAAGCGGGTGGCGTTGGCCATGCTCTGGCGCTGCAGGAAGCTCGCCGGCACCTTGTCGCGATGGGTGGCGGTGACCTCGATGTAGTAGCCCAGCAGATTGTTGTGGCGGATCTTGAGCGAGGGGATGCCGGTCTCCTCGCGGTAGCGACCCTCGAGCGCAGCGATGTGGCGCCGTCCCTGATCGCGCAGGTCGCGCAGAGCATCGAGCTCCGGATCGACGCCTGCGCGCAGGAACCCGCCCTCGCGGCTCGAGGGCGGCGGGCTGTCCACGAGGGCCGCGAGCAATCGCTCGGCGAGCGCGCGAAGATCGGCGATGCCGGCGGCCAGCGCCATCAGCGGCGGGGCGGCCTCGCCGAGCCTGCCGGCGAGCCCGGCGGCGGCGTCGAGACCGCGGCCGATGGCCAGCAGATCCCGCGGCCCGCCGCGTCCCAGGGACAGGCGGGAGAGTGCGCGATCGAGATCCGGCATGCCCTTCAAGAGCTCGCGCACGCTCCGGCGCAGATCGGGATCGTCGACGAAGGCCTCGACCCGGTCGAGCCGCTCGCGGATGGTGGCGGCATCGCGGAGCGGGGCCGCCAGGCGCTCGGCCAGCAGCCGTGCGCCGGCGCCGGTTACGGTGCGGTCGATCGCATGCAGCAGGCTGCCCTCGCGCTCGCCCGAAAGGTTTTTCGTGAGCTCCAGATTGCGGCGGGTGGCGGGGTCGATGCGCATCACCCGCTCGGAGGCGATGCGCCGTGGCGGTTCCAGACGCGGCAGATGTCCCTTCTGGGTGAGCAGCAGATAGTCCAGGAGAGCGCCGGCGGCGGCCAGTTCGGCCCGGCCGAAGGCACCCAGGCCTTCGAGGGTGGCGAGGCCGAAATGCTCGCACAGCCGTCTTTCGCCATGGAGGCTGTCGAAGCGGATGCCGGTGGTGTCGTCGAGCCGCTCCCGCCACTCCTCGAGCTGGGAGGATATCGCCGGATCCGTCGCCAGGCCGGGAGGGGCGAGGATCTCCCCGGGATCGATGCGCGCCAGCAGGCCCGCCAGATCGGCGGGATCGCAGGATTCGGTGAAGAAATCGCCGGTCGACATGTCGACCCAGGCCACCGCCGCCCCCTGCCGCAGCCGCGCCAGCGCCGCCAGGTAGTTGTGGCGCCTCGGGTCGAGCAGACCATCCTCGGTCAGGGTGCCGGGGGTGACCACCCGTACCACGTCACGTGCCACCAGCGCCTTGCTGCCGCGCTTGCGGGCCTCGGCCGGATCCTCGAGCTGCTCGCAGATGGCGACCTTGAAGCCTTTGCGGATCAGCCGCTGCAGATAGAGCTCGGCACTGTGCACCGGCACCCCGCACATGGGGATGTCCATGCCGGCGTGCCGGCCCCGTCTGGTCAGCGCGATGTCGAGGGCGGGTGCCGCCTGCTCGGCATCCTCGAAGAACAGCTCGTAGAAATCGCCCATGCGGAAGAACAACAGGGTACCCGGATGTCGGGCCTTGAGCGCCTGGTACTGGGCGATCATCGGCGAGGCCTTGGCCTCCGCCGCGGGAGCCTCGCCGGTCGGGCGGGACGGCACCGTTTTCGCGCGAGATGCTGTCATCGGAGAGCGGGCATCACCAATGGTTGAATTCTCGCTTGCCGTTTTCTCCCATTTCCATATACTCGGGTATGGCGCCGTGCCGGCCGGGAGACCGGCGTCGCGGCAGCCCACCAAACCCTCGGTCGGCAGCCAGGCATGGGAAAGCTCGCATGGGCGAGGAGGGCGGTATGGATTCGCATGGGCAGAACCGGATGTTGGGCGCGGCCGGGCCTCGGCTCGTGCAATCGGGTCGGCAGATGCATCGGCTTCCATCATGATCGGGGTGACGGCCGGCGTCGAGAGGCTGCTGCGGGAACGGCTGGGCGAAAACTGGGCCGGGGCCTTGGCCGATGCCGGCAGGCTGTGCGAGGAGATCCGCTTCCTGCCCTGGCCCGATCGGGCGCGCATTCTCGACCGCTACTGCTGGAGCGAGGCCCAGCGCTGCCTCTCCACCGAGGAGATCACCGGGGTCGTCAACCGCCAGCCCCAGGCCCTGCGCCAGTGCGAGAACGTGCGCCACTACGCCGAAGCCACCAGCGCCGCGCTGGCCGGCTGCCTCGAGCTGCTCGCCGAGGAGCATATGGTCGAGGGCGAGATGGCGGCGCTCACCTTCCTGCTCACCGGCCATCAGCCGCTGCTGGATGCCGCGCTCACCTGGATCGAGGCGGGCGACAGTCGTCACCTGCGCGATTCGATGGTGCAGCTTCCGGGCTTCGCCTTTCTGTTCCTGATCCTCTACCCCAACGATTCGGCGGAAAGCTTCATGGCCCGGGACGCCTTCTGGGCGGCGATGCTGGGGCGCGACTGAGCACCGCGTCGCCGCTGGCCTCGATCACCGCCCGCACCGGCGCGAAGCTGCGGCGGTGATGCGGGCAGGGGCCGTGACGTCGCAGCGCCTCGCGATGGGCCGCCGTCGGATAGCCGGCGTGGCGCTCGAAACCATAACCCGGATGGCGGGCGCCGAGCCGCGCCATCAGCCGGTCGCGCACCACCTTGGCGACGATCGAGGCGGCACTGATGGCGGGCACCCTGGCATCACCGCCGATGATGCATTCCACCGGCAGATCGAGATCCGGCGCATGGCGGCCGTCGACCAGCACCCGCTCGGGACGCACCGGCAGGTGCTGCACGGCGCGGCGCATGGCCAGCAGGCTGGCCCGGAGAATGTTGATCCGGTCGATCTCCGCGACCGAGGCGGCCCCCAGCCCCACCCAGGCGCAACCCAGAACCATTTCCGCCAGAGCCTCGCGGCGGGCGGCGCCGAGCGCCTTGGAATCGGCCAGCCCGTCCGGGATTTCGCGCAGGATGACGGCGCAGGCCAGCACCGGCCCGGCCAGCGGGCCGCGCCCGACCTCGTCGACCCCGGCGATCCGCGCGGCGGTCATCGGCCCGGGAACCGTGGCCAGCCGGCGGCGGGGCGGATTTCCCCGACCCGGGTTCCGGCATGGTTGCAAAGCGGGGTGACGAAGAGATCGGTGAGCCGCCGCGGGGCCTCCTCTTCGAGCAGCCCCAGCCGGTCGAGAAGGGCCACCAGCGCCACCGCGGACGCCCGGCTCGCCCCGTCCTCGACCTTGAGGGCGAGCCCGGCTTCGATTTCCGGCAGGAAGGCCAGATAGACCCCCTCCGCACCGGTCTTCACGAGCCCCCGGGCCAGATGGGGGAGGATGCGCGAGCAGGCCCGGCCGGTGCCGGCGATCATCAGGGGATGCGCCCGGCAGGCGGCGAGGATGCGAGCCGCCGCCTCGGCCTGCGCGGCGTCGAGGCCGGCGCCGGTGGCGAAGCGGGCGGCGGCCGTCGCCAGCGCCGAGAGCGGCATCGGCCAAGTGGGCACGCCACAGCCGTCGATCGCCGGCGGCTCCCGTACGGCACCGCCGGCGAGCTCCCGCAGGACCGCGAGGATCGCCCGCTGCACCGGATGCTCCGGGGCCAGATAGCCGGCGATCGGCGCGTCGAGGAAGCGAGCCAGGGTCAGCATCCCGGCATGCTTGCCCGAACAGTTGTTGTGCAGCGGCGAAGGGGCGATGCCGGCGCGGATCAGGGCTGCCGCGGTTTCCGCGTGCAGCGGTGGATGGCTGCCGCAGGCCAGCGCTTCGGGGCCGAGACCGAGGCGCTCGAGCCAGTGGCGCACCCGCTCGGTATGCATCGGCTCGCCATTGTGCGAGGCACAGGCCAGCGCGATCTCGGCCTCCTCGAGGGCGAACGCCTCGGCCGCGCCGCTCGCCACCAGTGGCAGGGCCTGCAGCGGCTTGATGGCCGAACGCGGAAACACCGGCTCGTCGATGTCGCCCTCGGCGAGCAGCGGCTTCCCGGCATCATCGGCGAGGCAGAAACGCACCCGGTGCCGGCTTTCCACCCGGCCGTCACGCCAGACCTCGATTGCGGCGGTCTCGCCCAGCGCCTATCTCCTGCTCTGTCGCCCGCACCGGCGGTGGGGCGGCGTCGAGGATAGACGGGGCGGGCCAACGCGCAAGGAGTCGAGGCATGACCGCACGCAGAGCGGCGATCGTCATCGGTGCCCTGGCCGGGGCGCTGGCGGTCCTGGCCGGTGCCTTCTCGGTGCACTGGCTGAAGGCAGCGGGGGATCTCGACAGCATGGCGCGGATGGCCACCGCCGCCCGCTACGCGATGTGGCACGGGCTGGCGCTGCTCGCCGCAGCCGCCCTCGATCTCGCTTCGCCCCTGCTGGTCGCCAGCTTCGCCGCCGGCATCCTGCTTTTCTCGGGCAGTGTGGCGGCGCTGGCCCTCGGGGCTCCGCCGGCGCTGGTGATGCTGGCGCCGCTGGGCGGGCTGGCCTTCATCCTGGGCTGGCTGCTGCTGGCGGTTGCCGGCTGGCGGCGGTTCGGCGGCCCTCCTCCCTGAAGCGTTCGAGGAACCGACGCAGAGTGCGCGCGGGGATGGCCGAAGCGTCGCCAGCCTCGCGCAGGAGACCGGTCACCCGGCCATCGGCCACCAGCGGTGCGCCGGCGCGCAGGCCCTTGCCGCTCGCCACCTTCGGCAGCCATGGCGCGCCACCCGCCACTGGAGCTTCGCCCAACGGCAGCGGCGGACCGCTCTTCGGCACCCAGACCAGCACCAGACCGCTTTCCGCATCGCGCGCTTCGACAATACCGTAGGTGACCAGCTCGGGGGCCACCTCGACCGGTACCAGCACCGATTTGCCGAGAAACCGCTCGAGGGTGAGGATCATCTCGGGGGTCACGTAGAAACCGAGTCCGACCGCCGCCTCGCCGCGGCGCAGCACCACCACGCTGGCGCTCTCGCGGGGCGTCGAGGCGGGGCGCGAAGCTGCGGCGCTCGGGTCGGCGTTGGCGATGATCGGTGCCTCGGCGCGCCAGGCCGCGAGCAGCTCCTCCCGGGTCATCGATCGGGCCGGTGCGCGCATCGCCACTTCGAGATGACGCAGGAGGACGCTTGCCGGCGGGCGCGGTGGCCGGTCGCGCCAGGCCTCGAGATCGGCCCTCTCGACGAGCTCCCCGACATCCTCGGGCAATGCCGTATCGTCCTCGGGATCGCGACCCTCGGCGACGGCGAACTGCCGCTTTTCCTCGAGGGTGACGCGGGCCGTCCAGCCGCGCCCGCGCCCGGCGTCCAGCAGGGCCACTCGCACCGCGCCCGTACGCCGGCCGGCATACCGGAGGAGCCGGTAGCGGTAGCGGCGGTAGATGGGGGTATCGACGAAGGGCTCGGTCTCGGCCAGTTGCCGTTCCAGTTCGGCCACCCGGTCCTCCGCGCCGAACAGGGCCCGGCCGCCGGCCAGCAGCGTTTCGGCGACCATGCCCAGCAGATCGAGAGAGGGATCGCCGGTGGCGAGGATGGAACGGGTCGAGCGGCTGCGACGCTGCTCGCGGCGGGCGGCGGCGAGTTCCCGTTCGAGCCGGGTATAGGCCCGATTGACCCGCCGCTGGCTGCCGGTCCGGCGGCGGCTCTCCACGGTCTCCCGGGCGGTTTCGACGACCGTCCCGCCCCCCGCGATGATGCGGTCGACCAGCAGCAGGCAGGACGCGGGTGCTTCCTCCGCGGTCCGCTTCAGCCCGGGCAGATCGAGGCGTACGGCATCGTCACCGCCGAGCAGGACCACCGGGAGCGTGGCGCCGCCCTCTCCCGCGAGGATGGTGGAAAGCAGGCGCCGGCAGTCGGTCGGAGAAGTACTGCCGGCGAGGAGCGCTTCCGCCCCGGCCGCGGGTTCGGCAACCGCCGCCGCGGCCAGTGCGACCCGCTCGAGGGAAGGCCCGCTCGCCGGCTTCTCGGCCGTCCTGCCCGGGTCCCGGGTCGTGCTGCAGGCCGCCAGCAGCAGCAATGTGCCGATGCCCAACCGCTTGCCGATCCTCGCCGACATGCCGCCCTCCGTCCGCAGTTGCGGCGGGCATGATAGGCGAACCCGCGGAGCTTTTCTACCGTTGGTTGTTATCCGCCGGCGGTCGGAGCGGTGGAAAGCGCCTCCCGGAGCTGGTCCATGACCTCGTCGAGCAGGGCC
>CAYYZI010000090.1:0-8301 GCA_964475675.1 uncultured Geminicoccaceae bacterium | reverse complement strand
GACCCGCTGGCCCCGGCGGTCGTCCCGCAGATGGCGCGATTGCCGGGAGTACTCCGGGTCGAGCCGCGGCGTAGCCTCGCCGTGCGTTTCCGCAACGGCAACAGGGTGAAACGGGGCACCATCACCGGCCTGGCGCCGCAGGGCACGCTGCGGCGGGTGATCGATGTCGAGAAGGGCCCCGTCCTCCCCGACGATCAGGGGGTTCTCCTGTCGCGGACGCTGGCCGCCATCCTCGGGGTCGGACGCGGCGGCCGGATCATCGTCGAAACCCTCGAGGACCGCCGGCGTTCCGTGGAACTGCCGGTGAGCGGCCTGTTTTCCACATATCTGGGCACCCCTGCCTATGCCTCCATCGCCCTCGTCGATCGTCTTTCCGGCATCGGGGATCGGGTGGGCGGCGTCGATCTGACGATCGATCCGGCCCGCCGCGACGCCTTCTTCCGGGCGTTGCGGGAAAGCCCCGAAGTGGCCGCCGTGGCGTCGCGGGAGGCCCGTATCCGCGCCTTCGAGACGACCATGGCCGAGACCATCGATATCATCGTCGCCTTCTACGTGGCCTTCGCCCTGCTGCTGACCTTCGGCACCGTCTTCAACACCGGGCGCATCGCCCTTTCCGAGCGTGGCCGCGAGCTCGCCAGCCTGCGTCTGCTGGGCTATTCGGCGCTCGAGGCCAGTTACGTGCTGGTCGGCGAACTGGTGCTGATGGCCCTCCTGGCGCTGCCGCTGGGGCTGGCACTGGGCTGGCTGCTGGCGGTGTGGATCATCGCCACCGTGGACAACGAGCTGTTCCGCATGCCGCTGGTCGTCTTCCCCACCACCATGGCCTGGGCCCTGCTGGCGGTGATGGCGGCGGCGCTGGTGACGGCATTGGCGCTGGCCCGCCGGGTGTTCCGGCTGGATCTGGTGGCCGTTCTCAAGAGCCGGGAGTAGAGTCCTTGTCGCCGCGAACGAGGCGCGTGCTGTTCTGGTTGCCGCTCCTGCTGGTGCTGGCCGGCGGCATCGCCTTTCTGCTGCGGCCCCGGCCGGTGCCGGTGGAAACCGCCACGGTGCGCCGGGCGCCATTGGTGGTGGCGGTCGAGGAAGAGGGCCGGACGCGGGCAAAGGAAGTCTATCGCGTCCTCGCCCCGGTCGCCGGTCGGCTGCGTCGGATCTCCCTCGATCCGGGCGATCCGGTACGGGCGGGCGAAACCGTGCTGGCCCGCATCGAGCCCACCCATCCCGCATTTCTGGACATCCGCACCCGGCGCGAGCTCGAGGCCGAAGTGAAGAGGGCCGAAGCCGCCGTCAGCATGGCCGAGGCCGAGCGAGACAAGGTCCGGGCGGCACTCGACTATGCCCGGGCGGAGCTGGAGCGGTCGCGGCGCCTGGTGACCAAGAACTACCTCGCCGCTTCCGTGCTGGACCGGGCGGAAATGGAATACCGCACGCGCCTCGCCGAACTCCGGGCGGCGGAGGCGCTGGTGGAGCAGCGGCGCTTCGAACTGGAGACCGCCCGTGCGCGGCTGATCGGTCCGCCCGCGCAGGTCGATGGCGGGCTGGCGAAAAAGGGATGCTGCATCGAGCTGCGGGCGCCGGCGAGTGGCAGCGTGTTCCGGGTACTTCGTCGCGATGCCGGCACCGTGGAAGCGGGCGCACCGCTTCTGGAGCTGGGCGATCCCCACGATCTGGAAGTCGTGGTCGACGTGCTGTCCCGGGACGGCGTACGGATCGCGGCCGGTGCCCCCGTGCGTCTGACCGAATGGGGCGGGGAGGGCGCCCTGCGGGGAAGGGTCCGCCGCGTCGAGCCGGCAGGCTATACCAAGGTCTCCGCGCTCGGCATCGAGGAGCAGCGGGTCGACGTGCTCATCGACTTCACCGAGCCGCCGCCCGCGCAGCTCGGTCACGGTTTCCGGGTGATGGCCGCGATCACCGTCTGGTCGGGCGAGGATGTGCTGCAGGTGCCGGCCGGTGCCCTGTTCCGCCGGGGCGCCGACTGGATGGTGTTCGTGATCGAGGACGGCCGGGCGCGCCTGCGCCGCCTGCGCATCGGCCGGCGCAACCCCGGGGCCGCGCAGGTCCTGGGCGGCCTCGCCGCGGGCGAGCAGGTCATCCTGTTCCCCAGCGATCGCATCGCCGATGGCGTGGAGGTCCGCCCGATGCCGAGCGGGTGAGGGGGCTCCGCCGCAACCGGTGAGAGAGGCTTCGCAGCGGCACTTGTTTGCCGCTATGCTGCCTTCCGGCAAGGGCAATCGAGGCCAGGGGGAGGAGCGTCATGCTGATTGCCGTGCAGCCGCTCGACCGGCTCGTTCGCGCGGTGTTCACGAGGAAGGGCTGCCCCGAGGACGAGGCGGCACGGATCGCCCACTATCTGATCAAGGCCAATCTCACCGGTCATGACAGCCACGGCGTGATCCGGGTGCCGCGTTACGTGGCCTGGATCGACGAGGGCTGGATGCGGCCCGGCCAGCATGTGCGCGCGCTCGTCGACACGCCGGTGCTGGCCGTGCTCGACGGCCAGTTCGGGATGGGCCAGACGGTGGGGCCGGAGGCCACCCGGGCCGGCATCGCCAAGGCCCGCGAGCAGGGGGTTTCCGTGATCGCCCTCAGGAACGCCGGCCATCTCGGCCGCATCGGCGATTTCGCCGAGATGGCGATCGAGGCGGGGCTGGTGTCCATCCATTTCGTCAATGTCTACGCCTCCCTCCTGGTCGCGCCCTTCGGCGCCGCCAGCCGGCGCTTTTCCACCAATCCCGTGGCCATCGGCGTGCCCACCGGCGACGACGCCCCCTTCGTGCTCGATTTCGCCACCGCCTATGTCGCCGAGGGCAAGGTTCTGGTCGCCCATCAGGGCGGCAAGCCGGTGCCCGACACCGCCCTCGTGGACGAGGCCGGCAATCTCACCGGCGATCCGCGCGCGCTCTACGGGGACCAGCCGGGTACGAGCTATCCCGACCCCACCCAGGGCAAGGGCGCGCTGCGGCCCTTCGGCGAGCACAAGGGCTCGGGCCTGGCGCTGGCCTGCGAACTGCTGGCCGGCGCCCTCACCGGGTCGGGTGTCAATACCGGCAAATCGGGCGCCTTCCACAACGGCATGCTGTCGATCTACCTGGACCCGGCCCGTTTCGACACTGAGGACCGCTTCTTGGCCGATGTGCGGGCCTTCATCGAATGGGTGAAGGCGGCCAGACCCACCGATCCCGTGGAGGGGGTGCTGATCCCCGGGGACAAGGAACGTCGCACCGAGGCCGAGCGCCGGGCCGGCGGCATCCCGCTGGCGGCCGACAGCTGGCAGGCGATTCTCGATGCCGCTCGCAAGGTGGGCCTGAGCGATGCGGAGATCGCCGAACTTCTGGAGGACAGGGCGAAATGATGGTCGACGCCGAACTCATCGAGCATCTGCGGGCCTTCGACACCCCCACCATCTGCAACGCGCTCGAGATCGTCATGCCCGAGCGCCGCGGCCATGGCTTCACCACCCGGCCCTTCGTCGCCGCCGACCCGGAACTGCCGCCCATCTGCGGGCATGCACGCACGGCCACCATCCGCGCCTGTCAGCCGAGCCATCTGCCGGCGGCCGAGGCCAAGGCCATGCGGCTCGCCTATTACGAGTATGTGGCGAAGGAGCCGCTGCCGACCGTGGTGGTAATTCAGGATCTGGATCCAGAGCCCGGCTTCGGCGCCTTCTGGGGCGAGGTCAACAGCGCCATCCATCGCGGCCTCGGCTGTCTCGGCTGCGTCACCAACGGTTCGATCCGCGATCTCGACGCCATTGCCCCCGAGTTCCAGCTCCTCGCCGGGCTGGTCGGGCCGAGCCACGCCTTCGTCCATGTCGAGGCCTTCGACCTGCCGGTCAACATCCACGGCATGCCGGTTCATCCCGGCGATCTGGTGCATGCCGACCGCCATGGTGCGGTGGTCATCCCCGAAGCGGCACTGGCCGGGCTGGGCGAGGCCATCGATCTGCTGGTACGGCGCGAGCGGCACATCCTGAATGCCGCCCGCGACGAGGATTTCTCCATCGAACGGCTGCGCCAGGTCCTGGCCCAGGCCGAAGAGATCCACTGAGCCCTGCTGCCGACGAAAAAGGGCCCGCCGGCAGCCGGCGGGCCCTTTCCCGTGAACGCTCGGGCGAGAAGGCGCGACCTTCTCAGTTCGGCAGCACGGCCGGCTTTTCCCCCTCGCCGCGGGCCGTCGGCGGCACCGGTACGGCTTCGCCGATGGCCTCGGCGGGCAGCGGCTGCGGCTGGCGCACCAGAGCCCGCGTCAGCACCTCGTCGACCGAGGCCACCGGCAGGATCTCCAGGGACTTCTTCACATTGTCCGGAATCTCGGCGAGATCCTTCTCGTTGTCCTTGGGGATCAGCACCGTCTTGATGCCGCCCCGAAGGGCTGCCAGCAGCTTCTCCTTGAGCCCGCCGATGGCCAGGATCCGTCCGCGCAGCGTGATCTCGCCGGTCATGGCGACGCTGGCGCGAACCGGGATCTGGGTGAGGGCGGAGACGATCGAGGTGACCATCGCCACCCCGGCCGACGGCCCGTCCTTGGGAATGGCCCCCTCCGGCACGTGGATATGGATGTCCACCTTCTCGAAGATGCCCGGATCGATGCCCAGGTGGACCGCCTGCGAGCGCACATAGGAGCGCGCCGCCTGCACCGATTCCTGCATCACGTCGCCGAGCTTGCCGGTGATCGTCATCTTGCCCTTGCCGGGCACCACCACCGCCTCGACGGAAAGCAGTTCGCCGCCGAATTCGGTCCAGGCGAGACCGGTGGTGAGACCCACCAGATCATCGTGCTCGGCCTCGCCGAAGCGGTATTTGCGCACGCCCGCATACTTCTCGAGGTTGCGGCGGGTGACCTTGATCTGCTTCTTCTCGCCGGCCACCAGCTGCTTGACCGCCTTGCGGGCGAGATTGGCGATCTCCCGCTCGAGGTTCCGCACCCCGGCCTCGCGCGTGTAGTAGCGCACCAGGTCCAGGAGCGCCTCGTCGGTGATCTGCCACTCCTTCTCCGACAGCCCGTGCGCCTTGCGCTGCTTGGGAAGGAGATGACGCTTGGCGATCTCCAGCTTCTCGTCCTCGGTGTAGCCGGGGATGCGGATGATCTCCATCCGGTCCATCAGCGGCTGCGGCATCCGGAGCGTGTTGGCCGTGCAGACGAACATCACATCCGAGAGATCGTAGTCGACCTCCAGATAGTGATCGTTGAAATGCGCGTTCTGCTCGGGATCCAGCACCTCGAGCAGGGCCGAGGAGGGATCGCCGCGGAAATCCGCACCCATCTTGTCGACCTCGTCGAGCATGAACAGCGGATTGCTGGCCTTGGCCTTCTTCATGCTCTGGATGATCTTGCCCGGCATCGAGCCGATATAGGTGCGTCGGTGACCGCGGATCTCGGCCTCGTCGCGAATGCCGCCCAGCGACATGCGCACGAAGTTGCGGCCGGTGGCCCGGGCCAGCGACCGGCCGAGGCTGGTCTTTCCGACTCCGGGCGGACCCACGAGGCAGAGGATCGGCCCCTTCATCTTCTCGACGCGCTGCTGCACCGCGAGATACTCGATGATCCGCTCCTTGACCTTGTCGAGGCCGTAGTGATCGGCGTCGAGGATCTCCTGCGCCTTCTTGATGTCCTTCTTGACCCTCGAGCGCTTCTTCCAGGGCAGCGACAGCATCCAGTCGAGATAGTTGCGCACCACCGTGGCTTCGGCCGACATCGGGCTCATGCTCTTGAGCTTCCGGAGTTCGGCCAGGGCCTTCTCGCGCGCCTCCTTGGAGAGCCGGGTCTTCTTGATGCGCTCCTCGAGCTCGCCGAGTTCGTCCTTGCCCTCGTCGAGTTCGCCGAGCTCCTTCTGGATCGCCTTCATCTGCTCGTTCAGATAATATTCGCGCTGGGTTTTCTCCATCTGGCGCTTGACCCGCGAGCGGATGCGCTTTTCCACCTGCAGAACGCTGATCTCGCCCTGCATGAAGCTGTAGAGGCGCTCGAGGCGCTCGATCAGCGAGACCGTCTCCAGCAGCTCCTGCTTTTCGTGGATCTTGAGATTGAGATGGGCGGCCACGGTGTCGGCGAGCTTGCCCGGATCCTCGATCTGGGACAGCGAGACCAGCACCTCGGGCGGCACCTTCTTGTTGAGCTTGACGTATTCCTCGAACTGGCCGACCACCGCCCGGGCCAGCGCCTCCGCCTCCTGCGGGTCGGCGATCTCGTCCTCGACGAACTCCGCCTCGGCCTGGAAGAAGGCCGGGTTGTCACGGAATGTCCGCACCTGCGCGCGGCGGCCGCCTTCGACCAGCACCTTGACGGTGCCGTCGGGCAGCTTGAGCAGCTGCAGGACGCTGGAAACGGTGCCCATGCGGTAGAGATCGTCCGGGCCGGGCTCGTCCTGGCTGGCGTTCTTCTGGGCCACGAGGAGGATCTGCTTGTCCTCCCGCATCACCTCTTCGAGGGCGTTGATGGATTTCTCGCGTCCGACGAACAGCGGCACGATCATGTGGGGATAGACCACGATGTCGCGCAGCGGCAGGATGGCGAACAGATGGGCTTCGGGGATTTCGACCATTGTACCTCGCGTTGAAATCGCGAAAGCCGTGCAACCGGGACGTTTGCAGCAGGCTTCCGCGTTAGAAGTGGCGCCGGGCGGGCGGGGTTTCAAGCAGCCGCCGGGAAGCCCGGCGCGGGCGCGGGATCAGGAAGCCGAGCCGACGTCACTCTTGCGGTCGGCGTAGATCATGAGGGGCTTGACGCGACCCTCGACCACTTCCCGGTTGACGACGACTTCCTCGACGTCGGACAGGGAGGGCAGCTCGAACATGGTCTCGAGCAGCACGCTCTCCATGATCGAGCGCAGACCGCGCGCTCCGGTGCGGCGCTGGAACGCCTTGTCGGCGATGGCCTGGAGCGCGTCCTCGGTGAAGGTCAGCTGCACGTTCTCCATGTCGAACAGCTTCTGATACTGCTTCACCAGCGCGTTCTTCGGCTCCTTCAGGATCTTGACCAGGGCACCGATGTCGAGATCCTCGAGGGTGGCGATCACCGGCAGCCTGCCCACGAATTCGGGGATCAGACCGAAGCGCAGCAGATCGTCCGGCTCCACCCCGCGCAGCAGCTCGCCGATCTGGCGCTCGTCGGGGCTGTGCACATCGGCGCCGAAGCCCATCGAATGCTGACGCGAGCGCTGGGCGATGATCTTCTCGAGCCCGGCGAAGGCACCGCCGCAGATGAACAGGATGTTGGTGGTATCGACCTGCAGGAACTCCTGCTGGGGATGCTTGCGCCCGCCCTGGGGCGGCACCGAGGCAACGGTGCCCTCGATGATCTTCAGCAGCGCCTGCTGCACCCCTTCGCCGGAAACGTCGCGGGTGATCGAGGGGTTCTCGGCCTTGCGGCTGATCTTGTCCACCTCGTCGATGTAGACGATGCCGCGCTGGGCCCGCTCGACATTGTAGTCGGCGGACTGCAGCAGCTTGAGGATGATGTTCTCGACATCCTCGCCGACATAGCCGGCCTCGGTCAGGGCGGTGGCATCGGCCATGGTGAAGGGCACGTCGAGGATGCGGGCGAGGGTCTGGGCCAGCAGCGTCTTGCCCGATCCGGTCGGCCCGATCAGCAGGATGTTGGACTTGGCGAGCTCCACCTCGGAGCTCTTGGAGCCATGGGCCAATCTCTTGTAATGGTTGTGCACGGCCACCGACAGCACCCTCTTGGCGTGCTCCTGGCCGATCACGTAATCATCGAGGATGCTCTTGATCTCGGCGGGCGCCGGCACGCCGGCCTTGTTCTTGGCGACGGCGGTCTTGTTCTCTTCACGGATGATGTCCATGCAGAGTTCGACGCATTCGTCGCAGATGAATACGGTCGGGCCGGCGATGAGTTTCCGCACCTCGTGCTGACTCTTGCCGCAGAAGGAACAGTAGAGGGTGTTCTTGCTGTCGCCGCTCGGTTTGCTCATCGCCGCTCAGATCCGATGCCGAAAACTAGGGTATGGTAACGGCCCGCCCCTTGCGAGACAACCGGTTATCGAACCGTGACGCGCAAAGGGGCCGCCGCTCTCTCCCGGCGAATGATAAGGTAGGACGCGCATGCGCCGCTGCAACCACCGCGGTGGTGCCGCCGCAACGCCGTCTGGTGCCGCCCCGGGAATGCTCAGCCCTGGTCCTGCGGCTTGGTCGGGCGCTGGGCGATGACCTCGTCGATGAGGCCGAATTCCTTGGCCTCGCCCGCGGTCATGAAGGTGTCCCGCTCCATCTTGACCTCCACCTCCTCGAGCGGCCGGCCGGTATGGCGGGCGTAGGTCCCCTTCAACCGGCGGTTGAGATTGAGGAT
>CAYYZI010000089.1:7227-8311 GCA_964475675.1 uncultured Geminicoccaceae bacterium | reverse complement strand
TACGGCGCCTTCGTCGATCTCGGCGGCGTCGACGGCCTGCTGCACGTGACCGACATCGCCTGGCGGCGCGTCGGCCATCCGACCGAGGTGCTGCAGGTCGGCCAGACGGTGAAGGTGCAGGTGATCCGCTTCAACCGCGAGACCCAGCGCATCTCCCTCGGCATGAAGCAGCTCGAGGCCGATCCCTGGGAAGGCGTCGCCCTCAAATACCCGGTCGGCGCCAAGTTCAAGGGACGGGTCACCAACATCACCGACTATGGCGCCTTCGTCGAGCTCGAGCCGGGCGTCGAGGGTCTGGTGCACATCTCCGAGATGAGCTGGACCAAGAAGAACATCCATCCCGGCAAGATCGTCTCCACCAGCCAGGAGGTGGAGGTGGTGGTGCTCGAGGTGGACGAGGAGAAGCGTCGCATCTCGCTCGGCCTCAAGCAGGCCCTGGCCAATCCCTGGGAAGAGTTCCTCGAGAAGCACCCGGTGGGTTCGGTGGTCGAGGGCGAGGTCAAGAACGTCACCGAGTTCGGCCTGTTCATCGGCCTCGAGGGCGAGATCGACGGCATGGTCCATCTCTCCGACATCTCCTGGACCGAGCCCGGCGAGGAAGCCATCAAGAAGTACAAGAAGGGCGATGTGGTCAAGGCGGTGGTGCTCGATGTCGATGTCGAGAAGGAGCGCATCTCGCTGGGCATCAAGCAGCTCGAGGAGGACCCCTTCCGCCAGGCGGTGGCCGGCCTCAAGCGCGGCGACCGGGTGACCTGCGTGGTCAAGGCCGTGACCCCTCAGGGGCTCGAGGTCGAGACCGTGTCCGGTGCCCCGGGTTTCGTCCGCAAGGCCGATCTGGCCCGCGACCGCGCCGAGCAGCGCCCCGACCGCTTCGCCGTGGGCGAGAAGATCGATGCCAAGGTGATGAACATCGACCACGCCAACCGGCGTCTGTCGCTGTCGATCAAGGCGCTCGAGGTGGAGGAGGAAAAGCAGGCGATCGCCGAATACGGCTCTGCCGACAGTGGCGCCAGCCTCGGCGACATCCTCGGTGCCGCCCTGCGCCAGAAGCAGGCGGAGCTGCGGCAGCAGACCGAGCCGGCCG
>CAYYZI010000089.1:0-7127 GCA_964475675.1 uncultured Geminicoccaceae bacterium | reverse complement strand
TGCCGAGGAAAGCGAGGCGCAGCCCGAGCAGGCCGCCGAGAGCGAAGCCAAGACCAAGGAGTGACCGGCAGCGTCCGGCCATGTTCGAGGAAGAGGCGGGCTCCGGCCCGCCTCTTTCATTTCAACCCGAGGGCTAGGCGCGGGTTCGAGCTTCGCCTTGACGCTCCTGCCCCCCTCTGTCAGCCTTTGTGGCCAAGAAGATCTTGCCCTGACCCCGTGTATGACGGATTCGATATGACCCGCTCGGAGCTCATAAGACGCCTCGCCGAGGCCAATCCGCATCTGTACCAGCGCGACGTGGAACGGATCGTCTCCACCGTCTTCGATACCATCAGTTCCGCTCTGGAACGCGGGGACCGCGTCGAGCTTCGCGGCTTCGGTGCCTTTTCCGTACGCCAGCGGGCTGCGCGCACGGGTCGCAATCCCCGTACCGGCCAGGAGGTGCATGTTCCCGACAAGCGCGTGCCCTACTTCAAGTCGGGCAAGGAGCTGCGCGAGCGACTGAACCAGGACGCCTGAGGGCGTCGCCGCCTCTCGGATAGGGAACCATGCTTCGTCTTCTGCGTGTCCTCATCGGCCTCACCGGGCTCGCGATCGTGGTCCTGTTCGCCATCGCCAACCGGCAGCCGGTGGATGTCAGCTTCTGGCCGCTGCCGGTGAGTGTCGATCTGCCGCTCTATGGGGTGCTGCTGGTCGGCCTGGTGATCGGGGTGCTGCTCACCGCGCTCGCCGCCGGCATCGAGATTCTGCGGCTGCGGCTGCGCTGCCACCGTCTCGAGCGGCGGCTGCGTGCTTTCGAGGAAGAAGCCCGAATCCGCGCCGAGCGCGAGGAGGAAGAGGCGATCGCCCGCGCCCAGGCGCGCGGCAGGCAGCTCGCCCTCGCCTCGGGTGGCTGACCACCGCCGATGGTCGCCTTCTTCGATCGTGCCGCCGTCGACGCCGCACTTTCCCAGGAAGCTCTGATCGAGGCCCTGCGCGAGGTCTTCGCCGCCGGAGTCGAGGCGCCGGTCCGCCATCATCACGACATCCCCCGCAGCGGCGGGCCGCCAGCGACCCTGCTGCTGATGCCTGCATGGCGGCCCGATCGCGAGATCGGGGTCAAGCTGCTGACCATCTTTCCGGGCAACGAGACGGCCGCAGGGCTGCCCTCGGTGCAGGCGGTCTACATGGTGTTCGACGGCGCCACCGGAGCACCGCGCGCCCTGCTCGACGGCACCCTTCTCACCTTGCGGCGGACGGCGGCGGCCTCGGCCCTGGCGGCCGGCTTTCTGGCCCGCGAGGACGCCGCCAGCCTGCTGATGATCGGTGCCGGGGCGCTGGCCCCGCATCTGGTGCGGGCCCATGCCCATGTGCGACCGATCCGCAGGGTCATGATCTGGAACCGGACCGCTGCCCGCGCCCGGCAGCTCGCCGAGACGCTCGGCCGCGAGGGCTTCGCTGCCCACGCCGTCGAGGACCGCATGACAGCCATCGCCGAGGCCGACATCATCTCCTGCGCCACCATGAGCAGCGAGCCGCTGATACCGGGCGAGCGGGTGCGTCCCGGCACCCATGTCGACCTCGTTGGCGCCTTTCGCCCGGATATGCGCGAAAGCGACGATGCGCTGATGCGCCGTGCCCGGGTCTATGTCGACACCATGGCCGGGGCCCTCGCCGAGGCCGGCGACATCCTGCTGGCGATCGCCAGCGGTGCGCTCTCCAGGGAGGCCATCTGCGGCGACCTTTACGGCCTCTGCCAGGGGCGGGTGGCGGGCCGCGGCAGTGCCGAGGAGATCACCGTCTTCAAGTCGGTGGGCTCGGCGGTCGAGGACCTGGCGGCCGCGACCCTGGTCGCCGCCTCCGCCTAGCCCCGGGAGCCGCCGATTTTGCCTCATCCGCGGCTTCTGCTATAAGCCGCTGCCAGCGGCAAACAGCCGGATCGCCCAAGCCTTTGTCCCACAGCCACCATCCCCGCAACCCGATCTACTGCGCCCTCGACCACAGCGACCGCGAGGCGGCGCTTGCCTTGGCTCGCCGGCTTCGCGGTGCGGTCGGCGGGCTCAAGCTCGGGCTCGAATTCTTCACCGCCAACGGCCCCGAGGGGGTACGCGCGGTGGCGGCGGAGAATCTCCCGCTGTTCCTCGACCTCAAGCTGCACGACATTCCCAACACGGTGGCCGGAGCGGTGCGGGCCATCTGCCGCCTGCCGGTGGCCATGACCACCCTCCATGCCAGCGGTGGCGAGGCCATGCTGCGGGCCGCCCGGCGCAGCCGCGACGAGAGCGGGAGCGAGCTGCGGCTGCTCGCGGTCACCCTGCTCACCAGTCTCGAGCAGCGCGATCTGCAGCGCATGGGGATCGCCGGCACGGTGTCGGATCAGGTCCTGCGGCTCGCCGAGATGGCCCTTGCCGCCGGTGTCGACGGTCTGGTCTGCTCGCCTCGGGAACTGAGCGCCATCCGTGCCCGCTTCGGCGAGGAGCCGCTGCTGGTGGTACCCGGTATCCGCAGCGCCCCCGCCGGCGACGACCAGAAACGGACCGCAAGTGCCGCCGCGGCTCTGGCCGCCGGTGCCGATCTTCTGGTGATCGGGCGGCCGATCACCAAGGCCACCGATCCGGCGGCGGCGGCGCGGGCCATCCTCCAAAGCCCGACGGAGGCGGCCTGAGATGGTAGCGGTCAAGATCTGCGGGCTGACCGACCCCGAGGCGGTGGCGGTCGCTGTCGCCGAGGGTGCCGCCTATCTGGGCTTCGTCTTCTATCCGCCCTCGCCGCGGGCGCTTTCGCCCGAGCATTTCGCCACACTCAGGGCGACGGTGCCCGCCGGCCCCCGCCGTCCGCACTGCGTCGGCGTGTTCGTCGATCCCGAGGAGGAGACCATTGCCGCGGTGCTCGCCGCGGCGCCGCTCGATTATCTGCAACTGCACGGCAGCGAGACGCCGGAGCGGGTCGCCGCTCTGCGCGCGGCCTTCGACCTGCCGGTGATCAAGGCGCTGCGGGTCGCTGCGGCGGAAGATCTCGACGCCTGTGCCGCTTTCGAGGCGGCGGCGGACATGTTCCTGTTCGACGCGCCGCCACCGCCGCGCGCCGGGGCGCTGCCGGGCGGCAATGCCGAGACCTTCGACTGGAAACTGCTGGCACATCTGCGCATCAAACGGCCGTGGATCCTTGCAGGGGGACTGGAGGTGACCAATCTTGAGGAGGCGGTCCGGCGGACGGGTGCGCGGATCGTCGATGTTTCCTCGGGGGTGGAGCGCGCCCCGGGAGTGAAGGATCCCGACCGGATCCGTGCCTTTCTGCAGCTTGCCCGGACCCTCGAGGCGAGGCCGGCCGTGCCCTCTTCGGAGCGACAGACGTGACAGCGAGACCGAACAGTTTCCGGGCCGGCCCCGACGAGGACGGCCATTTCGGCATCTATGGCGGGCGTTTCGTGGCCGAGACCCTGATGCCGCTCATTCTCGAGCTCGAGCAGGCCTACAGCGAGGCCAAGGCCGATCCCGGCTTCCGGGCCGAGCTGGAGGGCTGGTTCCGGGACTATGTGGGTCGACCCTCGCCACTCTATTTCGCCGAACGGCTGACCGACCATCTCGGCGGCGCCCGGATCTACTTCAAGCGCGACGAGCTCAACCATACCGGCGCCCACAAGATCAACAATTGCATCGGCCAGATCCTGCTCGCCAAGCGCATGGGCAAGAGCCGGATCATCGCCGAGACCGGGGCGGGGCAGCACGGCGTGGCCACCGCCACCGTGGCCGCCCGCTTCGGCATGGAATGCATCGTCTACATGGGCGAGCGCGACATCGAACGGCAGCAGCCCAACGTCTTTCGCATGCGGCTCCTCGGCGCCGAGGTGCGGCCGGTGCGCTCCGGCTCGAAGACCCTGAAGGACGCCATGAACGAGGCGCTCCGGGATTGGGTCACCAATGTCGCCGACACCTTCTATCTGATCGGCTCGGTCGCCGGCCCCCACCCCTATCCGGCGATGGTGCGCGACTTCCAGTCGGTGATCGGCGAGGAGACCCGGCGCCAGATCATGGAGAAGGAAGGCCGGCTGCCAGACGTGCTGGTGGCGGCGGTGGGCGGCGGCTCCAATGCCATGGGGCTGTTCCATCCCTTCCTCGACGACGAGGAGGTGCGGATCATCGCCGTCGAAGCGGCCGGCCTCGGCATCGAAACCGGCAAGCATGCCGCCGCGATGACCGCCGGCCGCCCCGGCGTGCTGCACGGCTCGCGTTCCTATCTGATGCAGGACGATGACGGCCAGATCGTGGAGCCGCACTCCATCTCCGCCGGTCTCGACTATCCGGGCATCGGTCCCGAGCATTCCTGGCTGAAGGACATGGGCCGCATCGAGGTGACCGCGGCCACCGATCAGGAGGCGCTCGACGCCTTCGCCCTGTGCTCGCGGCTGGAGGGCATCCTGCCGGCGCTGGAGCCGGCGCATGCGCTGGCCGAGGTGATCAAGCTGGCCCCGACCCTGTCGCGCGACACGGTGATCGTCATGAATCTCTGCGGGCGCGGCGACAAGGACATCTACACAGTGGCCAGCGCCATGGGAGTGCGCCTGTGAGCGGCCGCATCGAGGCCCGCTTCGCCGAGCTGCGGGCGAGCGGCAGGGCCGGTCTCGTCACCTTCTTGGTGGCCGGCGATCCCGACATGGCGACCTTCGCCGAGCTCCTGGCCGGCCTGCCGGCGGCCGGCGCCGACATCATCGAGATCGGGATGCCCTTTTCCGATCCCATGGCCGACGGGCCCACCATCCAAGCCGCCAATCTGCGCGCCCTCGAGGCCGGCACCAAGCTGCGTCACATCCTGCCGGTGGTGCGGCGCTTCCGCGAGCAGGACGACCGCACCCCGATCGTGCTGATGGGCTACTACAACCCGATCTGGAACTATGGCCGCCTCGAATTTCTGGAGGATGCCAAGGCCGCCGGAGTGGACGGGCTGATCATCGTCGATCTCCCGCCCGAGGAGGATGGCGAGCTCTGCCTGCCGGCCCGCGAGCGCGGTCTGGCCTTCATCCGCCTGGCGACGCCGACCACCGACGATGCCCGCCTGCCCAGGGTACTGCGCAACGGCTCGGGTTTCCTCTACTATGTGTCGATCACCGGCATCACCGGGGCCGCGGCGCCGGTGGCGACGCAGGTGGGCGAGGCGGTGGCCCGCATTCGCGCCCATACCGATCTGCCGATCGCCGTCGGCTTCGGCATCCGCGAGCCGGAGCAGGCGGCGGCCATCGCCCGCCATGCCGATGCCGCCGTGGTGGGATCGGCCCTGGTCGAACTGGTGGCCCGCCATCTCGACGCCGAGGGCCGCGCCACACCGGAACTGGTGCCCGCCGTCCATGACAAGGTGCGCGCGCTGGCCACCGCCATTGCTGGAGTACACCGCCCGTGAACTGGCTCACCAATTATGTCCGCCCGCGCATCCGAGCCCTGGTCGAGCGCAACCGGGTGGAAGTCCCCGAAAATCTGTGGAACCAGTGCCCGGCCTGCGAGCGGATGATCTTCCACCGCGATCTGGAAGCCAACCAGAGGGTCTGCCCGCATTGCAACCATCACATGCGGGTGGATCCGACGTTCCGGCTGCGCAGCCTGTTCGGCGAGGGCGGCTACGAGCCCCTGGAGATGCCCAAGGCGCCCGTCGATCCGCTCAAGTTCCGCGACATCAAGCGCTATACCGACCGGCTCAAGGAGAGCCAGTCGCGCACCAAGGCACAGGATGCGCTGGAGGCCGCCGCCGGCATGCTCGGCGAGGTGCCGGTGGTCTGCGCGGTGATGAACTTCGCCTTCATGGGCGGCTCGATGGGGGCGGCGGTCGGCGAGGGCTTCGTCAGTGCCGCGCGCGAGGCGATCCGCCGGCGGGCGGCCTTCCTGGTGTTCACCGCCTCGGGCGGGGCGCGGATGCAGGAGGGGGCCGTCTCGCTGATGCAGATGGCCCGCACGACGGTCGCCATCCAGGAGCTCAAGGAGGCCGGGCTGCCGTACATCGTGGTGCTGACCGACCCCACCACCGGCGGCGTGACCGCCTCCTTCGCCATGCTCGGCGACATCCATATCGCCGAGCCCGGAGCGGTGATCGGCTTCGCCGGCCCGCGGGTGATCGAGCAGACCATCCGCGAGCAGCTCCCCGAGGGCTTTCAGCGGGCCGAGTATCTGCTGGAGCACGGCATGCTCGACATGGTGGTGCACCGCTTCGAGCTGCGGGCGGTGCTGGAGCGGGTGGTCGGCATCCTGATGCGGCCGCGCATCGAATATGCGGAGCCGCAGCCGGAGTCGGCCTTCGAACTGGCCGAGGAAGCGGCGGAGCCGGTGGCCGAGCTGCGCGAGGCGGCGGATGACTAGCTTCACGAGCGAGCTGATCCTCGCTCGGCTGCAGGCACTTCATCCCAAGAGCATCGATCTTTCGCTGGGCCGCATCCGCGACCTGCTGGCCCGTCTCGGCCATCCCGAGCGGCGGTTGCCACCGGTGGTGCATATCGCCGGTACCAACGGCAAGGGCAGCACGCTGGCCATGCTGGACGCCATCCTGACCGCCGATGGCCGCCGCGTGCATCGCTACATTTCGCCCCACCTGGTGCGCTTCAACGAGCGCATTCTCCTGGGCGGGCAGCCGATCGAGGAGGGTTTTCTGGCCGATGTGCTCGACGAATGCGAGCGAGCCAACGGCGGCGGCCCGATCACCTTCTTCGAGATCACCACGGCCGCGGCGTTTCTGGCCTTTTCGCGGGTGCCGGCGGATCTGCTGCTGCTGGAGACCGGCCTCGGCGGCAGGCTCGATGCGACCAATGTGGTGCCGCGGCCGCGGCTCATCCTGATGAGCCCCATCTCCCTCGACCACGAGGCCCATCTCGGCCGCACCCTGGCCGCCATCGCCGCCGAGAAAGCGGGGATCATCAAGCCCGGCGTGCCGCTTCTGTGCGGGCCGCAGCCGGCCGCCGCCCGGGCCGTGCTGCACGCCCGAGCCCGCGCTCTCGGCGCTCCGCTGCAGTGGGCGGGCGTGGACTGGCGGGTGCGACCGACCGCCGAGGGGATGCTGTTCCTCCAGGGGGGCACCAGCCTTTGCCCGAGATCCGAAGAGCGGCGCGTAGGGGAAGAGGGGGGTTCGCTTGTTAAGTACGTGGGGTTTGCGGTTGAGAATAAAGACAAAAA
>CAYYZI010000088.1:4363-8337 GCA_964475675.1 uncultured Geminicoccaceae bacterium | reverse complement strand
CCCGCCTTTTCTAAAGAAAAAGCTGAAGAACATCATTAACAACTGATATACGCACCTTGAATCACTATATGACTTGAATTCAGGCTGACTTATTTTTCAGAATAATAAAAATACCTGTCAAAATCATCAAAGCTGCAAGCGAAAAGTGTAAGCTGATATGTTCATCCAGCCATATCACGCCACCAAGTGTTGCAATAAAAGGTACCAAAAGCTGCAATGATGCAGCAAGACTGGTGGGTATTTTTTTGAGAACCGTATACCACAGTGCATACCCCATCGCTGATGCTAATGCGCCTGATGCTATTGCCAGTAAAATGCCCTGGTTGGAAAGCTGGCTCTGATGGATAAAGCAAAGACTAAGCACAATCGTAAAAGGTAATGCATACAAAAAATTATGTTTGGTATGCCATAAAGGTGCTTGAGATTGTTGACCCAACATGCTGTAAATACCCCAAGCAATGCCTGCCGTACTCATCCAAAAGAAACCTTGAAGTGAAGGTATGTTTGCACTGGGTAACATCAAATATACAAGTCCTAAAAAGGCGATTGCCATGCCCAACCATGCTTTGAAGGACGGGCGATTTCCCGAAAAAATGCTGGCTGACATCATGGTGATGTGTACAGCAGCATAAAGAATAAGCGCACCTGTGCCTGTGTTTAAACTGACATAGGCAAACGATACCCTGGTATCCTAGGATTGGGCTCAGCGCGCACATCGGCTGTCCCCCGGCGCGGCGGAGCTCACATGCTTGCACTTCTGCTGGTCGACCCCGCAGCCGAGCTGGTCACCGAAATCGAAGCCCTGTTCGGCAAGGGCAAGGCGACCCAGCTCGAGATCGCCAGCGTCACCAGCCTCGAGGCGGCGATGGCCAAATGCCGGACGCGGCCGCCGGCCTGCGCCTTCGTCTCCTCGGCGCTGCTGGCGCTCGAGGATCGGCTGGAGCTGGAGCAGCAGATCGCCGGCTTCGGCGAGGTGCCGGTGATCGTTCTGGCCGAGCCCGAACATGCCCGGGCAGCACCGCGAGTACTGGCCGCCGGCGCCGATGACTGGGTGCCCAAGGGCGGGCCGCTGTTCGTCGGCCTGCCGCGCTTCGTCGCCTATACCCTGGAGCGGGTCGAGCTGCGTCGCAACGCGCGGGAGCTGCAGGAGCGCCAGCGCGACCATGAGCGGCTGTTCCACGCCCTGCTCGACAGCACGCCGGCCGCCGTTCTGGTGCTCGACGAGGAAGGCCGCATCGCCCATTGCAGCCGCCGCCTGAGCGAACTTTTCGACCGCCCCCTGAACCGCATCGAGGGGCGGCGCTTCGCCGATTTCCTCGCCCCCCACAGCCGCCGCATGCAGGCCGAACTGGAGGAGGAGGCGCTGGCGGCTTCCGGCCACGAGAGCGAGGCATCGGTGCAGCTCGCCACGCTCGGCCGCGCGCAGGCGATCCGCATGCGGCTCTGCGTCGCGCGCTCGGGCAAGGGGCGGAGATGGCGCATCGTCTGGCTCACCCCGGAGAAAACCGCCCGCGAAGAGGGCGAGCTCCCCGATCGACGGGAGGACGCCCTGCGGCGGGCGTTGCGCGAGGTGCTGGAAAAGGGCAGCGGGGCGCTGCCCATGGCCCGTATCCACCTGCTCGGGCTCGGTGAGCTGCGTGCCGCCCTCGCCGAGCGCTGGACCGAGTTCGAGGCGCAGGTGCGCGATATCGTCGAGCGCGTGCTGCGCAGCCATCTCGAGCCCGGGGAGCGGTTCTGCCGCGAGGAGGGGCTGGGCTACATGATCATCTTCGGCGCCGCCGACGAGGCCCGGGCCACCGCCCGCATCGCCGCCATGGAGGAAGCCATCCGCGCGGCCGTACTCGGGGCCGAGGACCTCGCCGAACGGGGCCGTCTGCAGCGGCCGCCGCTCAGCGGAGACGCCTACGAGCGGCTGGCGGCGGTCGAAACCAGCATCGAGGAAGTTCCCGTCGCCGCCGAGGATCTCGCCGCCGAGGGTGATCTCTGGGAGGTCCTCAAGGCCCGCAGCCGCCAGAGCGGTCATGCCGACGCGCTGCATCCGGCCGGCATCATCGCCGAGCTGCGCCGGACGGCCAAGGGCAGCTACGAGCCGGCGCTCGACAGTCAGGGCATTCCGGCGCCGATCCTGCTGCTGGCCTTCGACCAGCGGACCGCCGAGCTGGTGGAGCGCTGCAGCCGTCGCGCTGCCCACGATCCGGCCCAGCTCCTCGAACTCGACAGGCTGGTGCTCGAATGCCACCTGCGCATGCTGATCGAGGAACTGCGCATGGGCAGTGATGTGGCGCTGGTCGACGTCCATTACGACACGCTGGCCAGCCGGCACAGCGGCGATGCCTACATCGCCCTGCTCGAAGAGGTTCCCGAGGATCTCCATCCCCTGCTGGGCTTCAACATCTGCAGCATTCCGGCGGGCATCTACGCGCCCAAGGTGGCGCGACTGGTCTCCGCCCTGCGCCCCTTCTCCCGCCTGCAGGCGATCGAGGTCGATATCCGCCGCGGCGAACTGCCCGATCTGCCCACCATCCGGGTGCCGATGGTGACGGTGCCCTATCACGGTCTGGCCGGGCAGCAGGCCGGTCAGGGCGAGCGGCTGCGCACTCTGGTCAACCGCGCCCATGCCTGTCACGCGCGGATCCTGCTGCGCCAGGTGCCGCGCGGCTGGGGACCGGCGCTGCGCGAGCGCTATCCGATCGATTTCACCTGTCTGGCCTGATCCGGCTTCAGCCCGCCGTCAGGGTCAGCTCGATGCGCCGGTTGCGGCGCCGCGCCTCCTCGTCATGGCCTTCGACCAGCGGCCGGGTGTCGGCGAAGCCGGCGACCATCAGCCGCTCGCGCGGAAAGCCGAGTTCGATCAGATATTCGGCCACGGCGCTGGCACGTGCCGCCGACAGTTCCCAGTTGGAGCGCAGGCGCCCACCGCGCACCGGCAGACTGTCGGTATGCCCGTCGATTCGCAGCACCCAGGGCAGATCCTCGGGCAGCGCCTCGATCGCCCGCATGAGCCGCAGGGCGATGGCGGTGAGCTCGGCCCGTCCGCCCCGACGCAGCTCGGTACTGCCGGACTCGAACAGCAGCGAGCTGCCCATGACGATCCGATTGTCGCGCAGGAAATCGACATCCTCGGGTCCCGGCAGATAGGCGCGGATCGTTCCCAGGGTCCGGGCCTGGCGCTGCCGGGCCTCGACCACCGCCCGCTGCACATCGGCCTCGATCGGGCGCAGCGAGGAAACCAGCTGATCGCGGACCTCGTCGTCCGGCAGGGGCAGGCCCGCCTCCTGCAGCCGTGCCCGCAGACTGTCGCGCTGGCCGCGCACCCGCTCCAGCTCGACCGACAGCTCGCGCAGTGCCCGGCGCAGCGACTCGACGCGGGCGTCGCGCTCCTGCAGGGCCTTGCGATAGGCGGCGAGCCGGGCTGCCTGCGCTTCGAGACGCCGGTCCACCCCCTGCGCGGAAAGGGCGGGCGCCGGTCCGGCCGGCGCCGGCTCCGCCGCCTTGAGGGCCACCAGCGCTCGTGCGCGCTCCAGCTCGGCGCGGGTATCGGCGAGCTCCCGGCGGGCCCGATCCCGCTCTTCGATGCGGGCCTCGAGGGAGGCTTCGAGCTCGAGACGCCGGGCATCGAGTTCGGCGACACGCCGTTCGAGCGCGGCGAGGCGCTGGCCGAGGCCGCGGTTGGTATCCTCGCTGGCTTCGAGCCGTCCGGCGAGCTCCCGGCCCCGGGCATCGAGTTCGGCGATGCGTGCGTCGCGAGCTTCGAGCTCGGCCGCCAGGGCGTCGCGGGCCCGGGTCATCTGCGCGAGCGCATCGCCGGTCTCGGCAAGCCGCGCCTGCAGGGTCCGGGCCTCCTCCCGTGCCTGTGCGAGCGTCTCTTCCAGTTCCGCAAGCTTCACCCGGTCGGCCTCGCGTGCGGTCTCCAGTTGGGCGATGCGTGCGTCGCGAGCTTCGAGCTCGGCGGTGAGAGCGTCGCGCTCCTGCAC
>CAYYZI010000088.1:0-4263 GCA_964475675.1 uncultured Geminicoccaceae bacterium | reverse complement strand
GCGCGAATCCCGCGCCCGCACATCGGCGGCGAGGGTGTCGCGCGCCCGGGTCATCTCCTGGAGCTGCTCCCTAGTCGTGGCGAGCCGCGCCTGCAGGGTTCCGGCTTCGTCCTTCACCGCCTGCAGTGCCTTCTCCAGTTCGGCGAGCTTCGCCCGGTCGGCCTCGCGGGCGCTTTCGAGGGCGCTCCCGGCCCGGGCCAGCTTCGCCTTGTCCTGCTCCAGCACGGCGATCCTTGCCTGCAGCTTCGCCCGCTCCGCATCGAGGCTGGCGCGCGCCCGATCGAGCCGGGTGAGCGTCCCTTCGAGCTCGGCGATCCGCGCCCGGGTCGCCGTCAGCGCATCAGTCAGACGAGCCCGCTCCTGCTCGCCGGCCGCCATTTGCCGCCGGTTTTCGGCGAGCTCGGCGGCCTGGGCGCGCAGCCGCTGCTGCGTCTCGGCGAGCCGGTTCTCGAGAGCGGCGATCTCGGCCAGGGCCGCCTGTTTTTCCTCGGTGAGGCTGGCCACGCGCTGCTCGGCCCGGGCCAGTTCCCTCTGCGCGGTCTCCAGTTCCTGCGCGACCTCGGCCAGACGTGCGCGTGCCCCGGCCAGTTCCTCGTCGAGCGCCTGCAGCCGCGCCGCGGTCTGCCCTTCGCCGCCCAGCGCCGCCTCGAGGGAGCGGATGCGCGTGCGCAACGCCTCGCGTTCGGTCTCCAGTTCGGCGAGCCGCGATTGCAGCAGATCGGCACGCTCGCGGGCGGCACGCTCGGCTTCCTGCAGCGCACGAAGCCGGTTGCGCGCCTCCTGCAGCGCCCCTTCCAGCCGCCGGCCTTCCGCGAGGGCGGCGTCGCGCTCGGCCTCGAGGCTGCGGACGCGGCTCTGCAGGCGGTCGATGGTCCGCTCGGCATCGGCCAGCCGGCGCTCGAGCTCGACCCGCGTGCGCTGGACGCGCTCGAGCTCGGCCACCGCCCCGCTCTGCTGCCGTTGCAGGGTCTCCAGTCGGGTCAGGCGATCGGCCTGTTCGGACAGACGATCCCGCAGGCGGGCGATTTCGCTGCTCTGCCGCCGTTCCCGGCGCTGGGCCGTCACGAGCTGCTGCTGCACATCGCGAAGCCGCGTGCGGGCGATCTCCAGCGCCCGCCGGCTGCGGCGCAGCTCCCGGTCGCGAGCGGCGATCGCCTGCCGGAGCCGGTCGCGTTCCTGCGTCAGCAGTTCGCGCTCGCGGGCGCCGGCGGCGAGATCCCGCTCCAGCCGCGAGATCTTCGCATTCGCATCGGTCAGCTCGGCGGTGACCTGTTCGAGCTTCTTGCGCGAGGCCTCGAGTTCGGCCGCCAGCCGGTCGCGCGCGCCGGTCACCGCGGCCAGCGTGCGCCGCAGCGACTGCTGCACCCGCGCCTGCGCCGCGAGCCCCTCCCGCAGCCGCTGGCGGGCCTGCTCGGAGGCCAGCGCCCGACCCTGCTGACGCTCCGCTTCCGCCCGGGCGCCTTCGAGTTCGGCGCCGAGCTCGGCGATTTTCTGCCGGCTGCTGGCCAGTTCCTCGGTGAGCTTCTCCAGCCGCGCCTCGGCCTCGGCCAGCTTGCCGGCAGTGGCCTCGAGTTCGGCCTGCAGACGATCCCGCTCGGCCGTGAGCTTGGCCCGGGCCGCCTCGAGGGCGTCGCGTTCGGCCTGGAGTGCGCCGCTCTCGCGGGTGAGGGCGGCGAAGCGCTCCTCCAGCGCTTTCCTGTCACGTTGCAGTGCGGCCAGCTTCTCCTCGAGCTCGGCCACCCGGGCCTGGGCCTGCTCGCGCGCCGCCGTCTCCGCTGCCAGCCGGTCGGGCAGGGCACGCAGGGTGGCGAGTTCCGAGGCCGCGGCGCGGGCCCGCTCCAGCAGCACCGCCGGGTCCGCCCGGTCCTCCGGTCCCCCCAGTACCGCCACCGCTTCGCCGACCGCGTCGCGGGTGGTGGCCAGCTGGTCGTAGACGTACCAGACGCCGACCGCGGCCACCGCCAGCGGCACCAGCACCAGCAGCAACTTGCGCCGACGGTTGCGTCGCTCCCATTTGGCAAGACGATCTTCGAGCTGCTCGAGGGGATCTTCCATGGCCGCATCGCCTATACTGTGATCCGGGGGTCGTAGAGCCGTTGCAGGAACCGGGCCGCCCGCTGCGTCCCTTCCGGAGAGCCGCCGATCTCCGCGGTCAGCCGCTCCCAGTCCCGGGCCAGCATTTCCAGCCCGGCGCCACGTTCACCATGCTCGAGGGCCTCGGCGAAGGGGATCAGGGAAAGGGCCAGAGTCAGAGCGCCGGCCGGCATCAGCGAGGTCGCCAGCGGTTCGTCGCCGGTCAGGGCCAGGACCAGAAGGCCCAGCCCGGTTGCCGCCAGCAGCAGACCGAACA
The DNA here is from genome assembly GCA_964475675.1 of uncultured Geminicoccaceae bacterium. Taxonomy (GTDB): domain Bacteria; phylum Pseudomonadota; class Alphaproteobacteria; order Geminicoccales; family Geminicoccaceae; genus JALSRW01. The sequence continues at coordinate 1,913 of CAYYZI010000088.1, read as the reverse complement.
GCAGATAGAAGCGGCGGGCCCGGGCATGAATCGCGATCACCGGCAGGAATCCCCGAACACCCGGCTGCGGGCCTGCCTGTCCTTGCCGTTCCGGTTCCACGGCCAGCGCACTCCCTCGGTCTCGTTTACCGCCCTTGCACCCGCTACAACTGTGGCGGCATCCTGCGCCAAAGGCAATCTTCGCGTTGCCGTTACTCAGCGGGTGGTCAGCTTGATTTCGATCCGCCGGTTGCGCCGGTAGGCCTCTTCACTGTCGCCCGGGTCGAGCGGCTGGAATTCGGCGAAGCCGCGGGCGGCCACCCGCTCGGGCGGAATGCCCCGGGAGATGAGGAAGTTGGCGACGGCGATGGCGCGTGCCGCCGACAGCTCCCAGTTGGAGGGAAAGCGGGGGGTGTGGATCGGCCGCTTGTCGGTATGGCCGTCGATCTGCAGTACCCAGGGCAGATCCTCGGGGATTTCGGCCATGATTTCCTTGAAGGCGTCGGCGAACTTGGCGAGCTGTTCCTTGCCGCTCTCCCCGATCTCGGCCTCGCCGGTGGCGAACAGCACTTCCGACTGGAACACGAAGCGGTCGCCGACGATGCGGATGCCCGGACGGTTGCCGAGCACCTGGCGCAGCCTGCCGAAGAAGTCCGACCGGTAGCGCGACAGCTCCTCGACCTTGCTGGCCAGGGCCAGATTGAGGCGGGTGCCGAGCTCGGCGATGCGCGCGCTCTGGCGCTCGATCTCCCCCTGCTTGACGTCGAGCAGCTTGCCGAGACCGATGAGCTGTTGCGACAGGGCGGCGATCTGCTCGCGCAGCGTGCGCACCTCCGTCTCGGCCTGGCGGGCGTTCTGCTCGGCCTGCTGGCGCTCGCCGCGCAGCTCCTCCAGCATGGTACTGAGGCGGGCGATCTCCTGCTCACGTACGTCGAGCTGCTGCGCCAGCCGCTGCTTCTGGTCGGTGAGATCGGTCAGCGACTGCTGCAGCACCTGCTGCTCGCCGCGCAGGCGCAGGAGCTGGCGATCGAGCACGTCGCGATCGGCTTCGCTCTCCGAGAGGCGCGCCTCGACATCCTCCTTTTCCGCCCGCAGCACCTGCAGATCGGCGGTCACCCGGGCGAGATTGCCGCGCAGCTCGGTGGCCGTCTCCCGCTCCAGATCGAGCTGCTCGCGAAGATCCTGGATCTGGGTCTGGAGGCGCTCGACGGTGACGTTGCGGCCCTGCAGGAGCTGGCCGAGGAAGAACTGGGCCAGCACGAACACCACCAGCAGGAACATGATGACCAGCAGCAGCGTCGACAGGGCGTCGACGAAGCCCGGCCAGATATCAACTCGATCGCGCTGTCCGCGGCTGCGGCCGATGGCCATTCCTACTCGCCCGCGATCTGCGGCTCGCCGGCGGCGATGGCGATGGTGCGCGCCACCACCCGGATTTCGTTGGCCAGCTCGCGGGTGACGTTGTCACGGCTGCGCACCACTTCCTCGAGCAGTCGCGCGAGCTGCAGGTCGATGCTCCGCAGATGCCCCAGCGTGGCCTCGTCGAGCGCCGCGTGCTGGCCGCGCTCGCCGAGCTTCTGGATCGTGGTGCGCTGGGCCTCGGCGAGACGTGCCAGCACCTCCTGGTCGCGCTGCAGGCGGTCGTTGAGGGCGGCGATGCCGTGGCTGAGGGCGGCCACATGCTGGTGGAACACCGCCCGCGACTTCTCGCCCTCCTCCAGCACCCGCTCCATGCGCGACAGCCCTTCGGCGGTCTGCTGCAGCAGCGCCTGAACATAGGCCGGCATCGGCCGGCCCGGCACCGGCATCGCCGCCGCCGTGCTCGGCGCCTCCTGCGCGCTGTGACGGGCGAGCCCGGACAGCCATTCCTCGACATCATCGTAGAAGGAGTTCTGGGCCTGGGTCGCCTGCAGGTCGATGAAGCCGAGGATCAG
>CAYYZI010000087.1:0-8347 GCA_964475675.1 uncultured Geminicoccaceae bacterium | reverse complement strand
AGCTCCTCGACCACATGGCGGTTGTGGACGATCTCGTGGCGCACATAGACCGGCGGACCGTTCCTCGCCAGCGCCTCGCGAACGATGGCGATGGCCCGGTCGACGCCGGCGCAGAAGCCGCGTGGGCGGGCGAGCAGGATGCGGATCGGCGGCTTGGCGGACTGCTTCACGTCGGGTCCCGCGGATGGAGGGCCAGTGCCGTTGCTCCGCCTATCACAAACGGGACCGCGAGGCGAGCGCGGCGCGGTTCCTCACGGGCCACCCTCCACGGTGGCGCGCTGGCGCGACCACATCTCCGCATAGAGGCCGCTGCGGCGCAGGAGTGCTTCGTGGGTCCCCCTTTCGACGATGCGTCCATGTTCGAGCACCAGGATCTCGTCGGCATCGACGATGGTCGACAGGCGATGGGCGATCACCAGCGTGGTGCGCCCCCGGGCGATCTCCTCGAGCGCCGTCTGCAGGGCCTGCTCGGTGCGGCTATCGAGCGAGGCAGTGGCCTCGTCGAGCACCAGGATCGGGGGATCGGCCAGCACCACCCGGGCGATCGCCACCCGCTGCTTCTCGCCGCCCGAGAGCCGCAGACCGCGTTCCCCGACCACCGTCTCGTAGCCGTCCGGCAGTCGACGGATGAACTCGTGGATCTGCGCCACGCGCGCCGCCTGCTCGATCTCCTCGCGGCTGGCGCCGGGGCGCCCGTAGGCAATGTTGGCGGCGATCGTGTCGTTGAACAGCACCGTGTCCTGGGGCACGAGGCCGATGGTGCGCCGCAGCGAGCGCTGGGTCACCTCGCGAATGTCCTGTCCGTCGATGCGAATGCGGCCGCGGGTGACGTCGTAGAAGCGGAACAAAAGGCGCACCAGCGTCGACTTGCCCGCCCCCGAGGGGCCGACCACGGCGAGCCGGCCGCCGGGCGGGATTGCGAAGTCGATATCCTCCAGTATCGGCTGCCGCCGGTCGTAGGCGAAGGCGACCTTCTCGAAGCGCACCGCGCCGCCCCGCAGCACGAGAGGAGCGGCGCCGGGGCGGTCGCGGATCTCGGGCTCCAGCCGCAGCAAGTCCTCGATGTTCTCGAGATCGGTGAAGGACTGGCGGATCTGGCGCCACACCACCCCCAGAAAATTCAGGGGCACGTAGAGCTGGAGGATGAAGGCGTTGGCCAGCACCACATCCCCCACCGTGAGCCGGCCCTCGATCACGCCGATGGCCGAGACGAACATGATGGCGGTGAGGCCGATGGCGATGATCGCCGCCTGGCCGGCATTGAGCAGGGCGAGGCTGAGTTCCGACTTGACGGCCGCATTCTCGTAGCCCTCGAGGGCGCGATCGAGGCGCGCCGCCTCGAAGCCTTCGTTGGTGAAGGCCTTGACCATCTCGTAGTTGATCAGCCCGTCGACCGCGGCGGCGCTGAAGGCATTGTCGCGGCGGTTCATCTCCCGCCGGAAGTGGCTGCGCCATTCGGTGGTGACGATGGTGAAGGCGGCGTAGACGAGAATGGTGGCCAGGGTGACGAGGCCGAGCGCCGGCGGATAGCGCCAGAACAGGATGGTCAGCACCAGCGCGAACTCGAACACCGTCGGCACCAGATTGAAGAGGGCGGTGCGCAGCAGGAAGGCGACGGCATGCACCCCGCGTTCGATCGCCCGCGACAGCTCGCCCACCCGCCTGTGCAGATGGAAGCGCAGCGAGAGATCGAAGAGATGGGTGTAGACCCTGAGCGCCAGGCGGCGGCCGGCACGCTCGCCGACCCGGGCGAAGACGGCATTGCGCAGTTCCTGGAAGAGGGTCGCGCCGAGGCGTGCGGAACCGTAGGCGAGCAGCAGGGCCACCGGCAGCACCACCGGCCCTTCCGCGTCCAGCCGGTCGACGATGCCCTTGAGAAAGAAGGGTACCGAGACATTGACCAGCTTGGCCACCACCAGCAGCAGCATCGCCGCCACCACCCGTGCCCGGAAACCGGGCTCCGCGGCCGGCCACAGCGACGGCAGCACGAGGCGTGCGAGGCGTGCGAGATCGGTGCGGGTCGACGACATGGGCAACCCTCGAATGCGCTGCGGCGGATGGAGACGCGAGAGCGACGAAGCGGCCCGCGTGCGTCTACGACATACTCGGGTGGTGCGCAATCGCTGCCGATCGCCCCGCCACCGCCGGATTTCACGACTCGTTAAGCCCGCTCTCCTAGGTTGGTCCCTGCCGGTCAACGGCAGCCTCGAGTCCCGGTCACAGGGGGGCGGCCCCCGCAGCAATGTGGGGGCCGCAACCGTCCGGGGATCAGATCTCCTCGATTTGCGGCTCCCGCTTCACGGCGGGGGCCGCCTTTTCGTCGCCGTCTTGGATCTGGCGATCCGCTGCCCTATGTTCGCGGCGGGTTCGTGCCGGCCACAAAGGGTGTGGCGCGGGCGGGATGTCGGACGGATTGCGATGAGCGTGCTTCTCGATTTCGAAAAACCGATTGCCGAACTCGAGGGCAAGGTCAAGGAGCTGCGGCTGCTGATGGACGGCAGCGATCTCGATCTGGCCGACGAGGTGCAGCGTCTCGAGGCCCGGGCCGCCAAGCTGCTCGCCCAGACCTACGCCAAGCTGACGCCCTGGCAGAAGACCCAGGTCGCGCGGCATCCCGACCGGCCCCACCTCGGCGACTATGTCGATGCCCTGATCGAGGATTTCACCCCTCTGGCCGGCGACCGCAGTTTCGGCGAGGACACCGCGCTGGTGGGCGGCATTGGCCGTTTCCGCGGGCGCTCGGTGATGGTGCTGGGCCATGAAAAAGGGCGCGAGACCGAGGACCGGGTGCGTCACAATTTCGGCATGGCGCGGCCCGAGGGCTACCGCAAGGCGGTACGGCTGATGCGGCTCGCCGAGCGTTTCGGGCTGCCGATCCTGTCCTTCATCGACACGCCCGGTGCCCATCCCGGCGTGCGCGCCGAGGAGCGCGGACAGGCCGAGGCCATCGCCCGCTCGATCGAGACCTGTCTCGATCTGCGCATCCCGATCGTCGCCACCATCATCGGCGAGGGCGGATCGGGAGGTGCGATTGCGCTGGCCACCGCCGATCGGGTGCAGATGCTGGAACATTCCATCTATTCGGTGATCTCGCCCGAGGGCTGCGCCGCCATTCTCTGGCGCAATGCCGAGAAGGCGGCGGAAGCGGCCGGCGCCCTCAAGCTCACTGCCCAGGACCTGCTCGATCTCGGTCTCATCGACGAGGTCGTGCCGGAGCCCCTGGGAGGTGCGCATCGCGCCGGAGCCACCACCACGGCGCGGGTGGGCGAGGCGATCGCCCGCCATCTCGAGGAGCTCGAACAGCAGCAGGGCGAGGAGCTGCGCGCCGCCCGCCGCCGGAAATATCTGGCGATGGGCAGTGAAAGCGCCGCCTGACCGGCCTCAGGGCGGGGTCGGACCGCGCCGCAGGCGCTTGTAGACGATCGGGGCCAGCGACAGGAGCGCCAGGCCGATCAGCGGCAGCAGGATCTCGGGTCTCAGGACGAGCGCCAGATCGGGCTGCCCGCCGGCGTCGAACACCGCCCCCAGACCGGCGCCCACACTGGTGTAGATGAGGCAGCCGGGGATGATCCCCAGCACCGTCCCGAGGGTGTATGTCGAAAGCGGCATGCCCAGCATCGCCGGCACCAGATTGACCAGCCAGAAGGGGAACACCGGCACCAGCCGCAGCACCAGCAGATAGCTCAGGCAGTTGCGGTTGAAGCCCTCCCGCATGCGGGTGAGCCACGGGCCGGCGCGGGCCCGAAGCGGCTCGCCCAGCGCGCTGCGGGCGATCAGGAACACCAGCACCGCACCGGCGGTGGCACCGATGGTCGCGTAGACCGCGCCCAGCAGCATTCCGAACAGGAACCCGCCGGCCAGGGTCAGGACCGCACCGCCGGGCAGCGACAGAGCGGTCGAGGCGGCATAGACGAGGATGAAGGTCACCGCCGAGAGCAGAGGATAGTGGTCGACCCGGGCCAGCAGCCATGCCCGCTCCTGGCGCAGTGCCTCGAAGCTCAGATAGTCGGTCACGCCGAGCAGATAGAGCAGGGCGGCAATCGCCAGCAGGACCAGAAATGGCCAGAGCCTGACGCGGCCGCGGCCGCTGCCATCGGTGCCCTGCTGGTGCCGTTCGGTCATTCCTTCCGCCATCCCGTCATCCCAGCCATGACAGCAGTCGCACCAGCCGGCGCATGCCCGAACCGAACAGGCGTGGCTCGAAATGGCGGCCGGCGGCGCGTTTGACGATCTCGCCACGGGTCGGATAGGGCAGCAGCAGTCGGGCCAGGGCGGCGACGCCCTTGCCCTCCTGAACCGCGAGGATCGCCGGCGCCAGCAGATCGTCGACCCCGGCCCCGACCAGACCGACGCCGAGAATCCGACCGCGCCGTCCCAGGATCAGCTTGATCATGCCTTCCTCGGCCCGCTCGGTGCGGGCGCGATCGTTCTCGGTGAAGGGAACACGCACCACGCTGTGGCGCAGACCACCGGCCTTCGCCTCGCTCTCGGTGACACCCACCTGGGCGACCTGTGGATCGGTGAAGGTCACTCGCGGCATGCCTTCGAGTTTCGCCCGCGCCGGCAGGCGCAGCAGCGCATTCCTGAGCACGATGCCGGCCTCGTAGGCGGCGGCATGGGTGAAGCGCGGGCCGTCGATGACGTCGCCGATGGCATAGATGCGCCGGTTGCGCGTGCGCATCCGGGAATCGACGCGGATGCCATCCGGCCCCCGGGTCACCCCCGCCTCTTCGAGGCCGAGATCCTCGACATTGGGCCGGCGGCCCGTGGCCACCAGCAGGTGGGAGCCCTCGATGCGCCGCTCCCGGCCGTCCTCGGCCACCAGCAGCGCCGGTCCCGGCTCCGCCGCCAGCACCCGGACATGCTCCAGGAGGACGATGCCCTCGTCGGCGAAACGCCGCCGCAGCGGCTCGACCAGCTCGGGATCCTCGCGCGGCAGCATCGGTCCGAGATCGAGCACCGTCACGTCTGCGCCCAGCCGCCGGTAGGCCTGGGCCAGCTCGCAGCCGATCGGCCCCGCTCCCAGTACCAGCAGATGTTCGGGCCGCGTCTCGAGATCGAAGATGGTCTCGTTGGTGAGATGGGAGATGCCCTGGAGGCCGGGCAGGGGCGGGATGGCCGGCCGCGATCCGGTGGCGATCACGAAGCGTCGGGCGCGGATCCGCCAGTCGCCCGCATGCAGCTCCTCGGGGCCGGCGAAGCGGGCGCGGGCCTTGATCACGGTGACGCCGAGACCTTCGAAGCGGGCCTCGCTGTCATGGGGAGCGATGGCAGCGATCACCCCCCGGACATGGCGCCTGAGCGCGGCGAAGTCCACTTCGGGAGAGACCGGGGCGATGCCGAACCGGCCGGCTTCGCGCATCCGCTGCGCCACCGCCGCCGCCGCGATCAGGCTTTTCGAGGGGACGCAGCCATGGTTCAGGCAGTCGCCGCCCATGCGGTCGGCTTCGACGAGGACGGTGCGGGCGCCCATCTGCGCGGCTCCGGCCGCCACGCTGAGGCCGCCCGAGCCGGCGCCGATGATGCAGATATCCGCCTGGAGATCGCGCGGCATCGGGAAAGGGGTGCTCCTCTGCTTGGCCTCGGACCGCGACGAGGATTCCTAGCGCCGGGATCCCGCGAGCGCATCTAACCGCTCCGTGATCGCCGCCTCGCCCTTGCCCCGATCGCCCGCCACCGGTAGATGCCGGGCCATGTCCCAAGCGCGTGATCGGCTGTTCGCCTGCCTCGCCGAGCTCGGCATCGAGACCGAAACCCTCGAGCATCCGCCGGTATACACGGTCGAGGAGGCGGCGCGGCATGCCGGGCACCTGCCGGGAGCCCATACCAAGAACCTGTTCCTTGAGGATCGCAAGGGCGGGCTGTGGCTGGTGGTCTGCGGTGCCGATCGGCCGGTGCGCATCAACGCCCTGGCCCGGCTTCTCGGCGCCCCGCGCATGCGCTTCGCCGAGCCCGGGCGGCTCCTGGAGGTGCTCGGCGTGGTGCCGGGAGCGGTCACCCCGTTCGCCCTTCTGAACGATGTGCGGCATCGGGTCCGGCTGGTCCTCGACCGGGAGCTGCTGGCCTGTGATCCGCTGAACTTCCATCCGCTCGACAATGCCGCCACCACCACCATCGGCCGGCAGGACTTCCTCCGCTTTCTCGAACATCTCGGCTATCGGCCCGAGATCGTCGATCTCGGGCGTACGCTGGAGGGCTGACGGCGGCTTGACGCTCGCCGGCGAGCGAGTAGTCTGATCGGCGGCCGGAAATCGCCAGTGGGAGAGACCGTTCGCGCAGCCGCGCAGGGACGGCGCCGAAGGAGCAACCGCCCCGGAAACTCTCAGGCACCCAGGACCATTGGCGAGTTGGCCCTCTGGAGAGCGGGTGCAAAGGCACCCCACCGAAGGGGACGGGACCGCGCAGGTTCCGGAATCTCTCAGGTTCGGGACAGAGGGGGCGGACACGGGCGCGGGGCCCGTGTGTGCCCGAACCGGGGGTTCCGACCATGTCCTCTCTCGCCCGGACACCGCTGTTCGATCTGCATTGCGAACTCGGCGCCCGCATGGTGCCGTTCGCCGGATACGAGATGCCGCTGCAGTACCCGGCCGGCATCCTCGCCGAGCACCGCCACTGCCGCACCCACGCCGCCCTGTTCGACGTCTCCCACATGGGCCAAGTGCGGATCCATGGCGAGCGGGCGGCCGCCCTGCTGGAAACGCTGGTACCGGCCGACATCCAGGGGCTGGTCGCAGGACGCAACCGCTACACCATGTTCACCAATGATGCGGGCGGCATCCTCGACGATCTGATCGCCGGGCGGGAAGAGGAAGGGCTGTTCGTGGTGGTCAACGCCGCCTGCAAGGCGGCCGACATCGCCCATATGAAGGCGAGGCTGGAGCCGGCCTGTCGGGTGGAGCCGCTCGAGGACCGCGCCCTGCTGGCCCTGCAGGGGCCCGAGGCGGCGGCCGTTCTCGCCCGCCTGCAGCCGGCGGTGGACGGGCTCCGTTTCATGGAAGCGGGCTGGTTCGAGCTCGCCGGCAGCCGCTGTCGGGTGGCCCGCAGTGGCTATACGGGCGAGGACGGGTTCGAGATTTCGGTCGCTGCCGATGCCGCCGCCGAGCTCGCCCGCAGCCTGCTGGCCGCGGAGGAAGTGGCACCGGCGGGCCTCGGTGCCCGCGATTCGCTGCGGCTCGAGGCGGGTCTCTGCCTCTACGGTCACGACATCGACGAGACCACGACGCCGGTGGAGGCGGGACTGGCCTGGACCATCGGCAAGCGGCGGCGGGAGGAGGGCGGCTTTCCGGGTGCCGAGGTGATCCTGCGCCAGCTTCGCGAAGGGGCGCCGCGGCGGCTGGTGGGCCTGCGTCCGGAGGGGCGCGCGCCGGCCCGCGAGGGAGCGGAGATCCGCCTGCCCGGCGGCGCCACCCTGGGCCGCGTGACCAGTGGCGGCTTCGGGCCGACGGTCGGCGGACCGGTGGCCATGGGCTACGTGGACAGCGCCCACAAGGCACCCGGCACCCGGCTCGAGGTGATGGTCCGCAACCGTGCCGTGCCCGCGGAGATCGTTCGTTTGCCGTTCGTTCCCCACCGCTACCGTCGCTGAAGGGAGAGCCGTGATGACGACCTATTACACCGAAGAGCACGAATGGATCCGTGTCGAGGGCGATCAGGCGACCGTCGGCATCAGCGATCACGCCCAGGAACAGCTCGGCGACATCGTCTTCGTCGAACTCCCGGAAGTGGGAAAGAAGCTGGCCAAGGGCGAGCAGGCGGCGGTGGTCGAGAGCGTCAAGGCGGCGAGCGAGGTCTACGCGCCGGTCAGCGGCGAGGTGACGGAGGTCAACAGCGCTCTCGAGGACAAGCCCGAGCTGGTCAACCAGGATGCCGAAGGCGAGGGCTGGTTCTTCCGGATGAAACTGGCCGATCCCGGCGAACTGGAGGGCCTGATGGACCGGGACGCCTACGAGAAATTCGTCGAAAGCCTGGCCTGAGGGCCGGCCGCATACAGGAGGAATCGCATGGCCGAGACACCGCTGAAGGCGCTGGAGCCCGCCGGCGAGTTCGTGGACCGGCATATCGGTCCGCGGCAACACGAGATCGCAGAGATGTGTGCGGCGCTCGGCAAGCCGTCGCTGGATGCGGTGGTCGACGCGGCGGTTCCGGAGCAGATCAGGACCGCCCGGCCGCTCGATCTGCCGCCGCCCCTGAGCGAGGCGCAGGCGCTGGCACGGCTGGCCGAATATGCCGAAGACAACGCGCGCTACACCTCACTGATCGGCATGGGCTACTACGGCACCGTCACGCCCCCGGTTTAGTAAAACAAGTGCTTCTTTGATATATTTATTAGCACTTTATGTTGTATTTA
>CAYYZI010000086.1:0-8354 GCA_964475675.1 uncultured Geminicoccaceae bacterium | reverse complement strand
AGGACGAATACGAGATCAAGGCGGTCTACAAGGGCAATTACACCGAGACCATGACCGCCGCCATCGCTGCCTTCCGGGCCAAGCAGCAGCCCCATATCGTGCAGGTGTTCGAGGTCGGCACCGCCACCATGATGGCCGCCAAGGGGGCGATCTATCCGGTCTACAAGCTGATGGCCGATACCGGCGAACCGTTCGACCCCAACGCCTTCATCTCGGCGGTGGTGGGCTACTACACCACCCCCGAGGGCGAGATGCTGTCGATGCCCTTCAACAGCTCGACGCCGGTGCTCTACTACAACAAGGATGCCTTCAAGAAGGCCGGGCTCGATCCCGAACAGCCGCCCAGGACCTGGCCGGAGCTGGTCGAGTTCGCCAAGAAGACCCAGGCGGCGGGCTATCCCTGCGGCTTCACCACCGGCTGGCAGAGCTGGGTGCAGATCGAGAACTTCTCGGCCTGGCACAACCTGCCGCTGGGCACCAAGCAGAACGGCTTCGCCGGCCTCGACACCGAGCTGGTGTTCAACAAGACGCCGGTGGTCAAGCACATCGCCAACATGGGTGAATGGCAGAAGAGCAAGATCTTCGACTATGGCGGCCGCCGTTCCGACAGCGCTCCCAAGTTCTACAATCAGGAGTGCGTCATGTACATGAACAGCTCCGCCGCCTATGCCGGGGTCAAGAACAACACCAAGGACTTCGAATTCGGCATCGGCATGCTGCCCTACTATCCGGACATCGAGGGCGCGCCGCAGAACAGCATCATCGGCGGCGCCACCCTGTGGGTGCTGCAGGGCCATCCCGACGAGGAGTACAAGGGCGTCGCCCGCTTCTTCTCCTATCTCTCCAGCCCCGAGGTGCAGGCCTGGTGGCACCAGGAGACGGGATATCTGCCGATCACCACGGCCGCCTACGAGCTGACCCGCAGTCAGGGCTACTACGAGAAGAACCCGGGCACCGACGTGGCCATCAAGCAGCTCACCTACAAGGAGCCCACCGAGAACTCCAAGGGGCTGCGGTTCGGCAATTTCGTGCAGATCCGCGACATCATCAACGAGGAGCTGGAAGCGGTCTGGGCCGGCAACAAGAGCGCCCAAGAGGCGATGGACGAGGCGGTCGCCCGCGGCAACAAGCTGCTCCGCCAGTTCGAGGCCCAGTACAAATAAATCATGCTGGCCTGAGATCGTCAGGGACGGAGGCGGCCTCGCCGCCTCCGTCCCCCGGCAGGGGCGGGAGTCGAACTTGGAAAAACGGGTCGTCTTCAGGCAGCGGGGCCTGCCCTATCTCTTGCTGGTGCCGCAGCTCGCGGTGACCTTCATCTTCTTCATCTGGCCGGCGAGCCAGGCGCTGTGGCAGTCGATGCTGATCCAGGATCCCTTCGGCCTGTCCACCCAGTTCGTCTGGTTCGACAATTTCAAGGCGCTGTTCGACAATCCCGAATACACCAACAGCCTGAAGGTGACCGCGCTGTTCAGCTTCGCGGTGGCCTTCTCCGGTCTGGCCATCGCCCTCCTGCTGGCGGCGATGGCCGATTTCGTGATGCGCGCCGCGACCTTCTACAAGACCATGCTGATCTGGCCCTATGCGGTGGCCCCGGCGATCGCCGGCGTGCTGTGGCTGTTCATGTTCAACCCCTCGATCGGCATCATCGCCTGGCTGCTGGGCAAGGTCGGGGTCGACTGGAACCACCAGCTCAACGGCGGCCAGGCCCTGCTGCTGGTGATCGTGGCCGCCACCTGGAAGCAGATTTCCTACAACTTCCTGTTCTTCCTGGCCGGCATGCAGTCCATTCCCCGTTCCCTGATCGAGGCCGCGGCGATCGACGGGGCGGGACCGGTCAAGCGGTTCGTCACCCTGATCTTCCCGCTCCTCTCGCCGACCACCTTCTTCCTGCTGGTGGTCAACCTCGTCTACGCCTTCTTCGACACCTTCGGCATCATCCACGCGGTCACCGAGGGCGGCCCCGCCCAGGCCACCACCACCCTCGTCTACAAGGTCTACCGGGACGGCTTCATCGGCCTCGATCTCGGCAGCTCGGCGGCCCAGAGCGTGGTGCTGATGGCCATCGTCATGGCCCTCACCTTCGTCCAGTTCCGCTTCATCGAACGCCGCGTGCAGTACGCCTGATCATGGTCGAGAACCGCCCGCTCCTGACCTTCGTCGCCCATGCCCTGCTGGTGCTCAGCATCGTCATCGTCGCCCTGCCCATCTGGATCGTCTTCGTCACCTCCAGCCAGGCCCCCGAGGATGTGCTCACCGCCCCCATCCCGATGTGGTTCGGCGAGCAGCTCCTCGACAACTACCGGGCGGTGCTGGGCCACGGCCTGGCCCGCTCCAGTTCGGGGCCGGTGGCGCCGATGATGCTCAATTCGCTGATCATGGCGGTGAGCATCGCGGTGGGCAAGATCGCCATCTCCATCCTCTCCGCCTTCGCCATCGTCTATTTCCGCTTTCCCGGCCGCATGCTGGCCTTCTGGACCATCTTCGTGACCCTGATGCTGCCGGTGGAGGTGCGCATCCTGCCCACCTTCGAGGTGGTCGCCAATCTCGGCATGCTCAACAGCTATGCGGGGCTGACCATTCCCCTGATCGCCTCGGCCACCGCCACCTTCCTGTTCCGTCAGTTCTTCCTGACCGTGCCCGACGAGCTGGCCGAGGCGGCGCGGGTCGACGGCGCCGGGCCGATGCGCTTCTTCTTCGACATCCTGCTGCCGCTGTCGCGCACCAACATCGCCGCCCTGTTCGTGATCCTCTTCATCTACGGGTGGAACCAGTATCTCTGGCCGCTGCTGGTGACCACCGACGAGAGCTACTACACCATCGTCATGGCCATCCAGCGGATGCTGACGGCGGCCGATGCCGAACCCGAATGGCACTACATCGCGGCGGTTGCCATGCTGGCCATGCTGCCGCCGGTGCTGGTGGTCCTCCTGATGCAGCGCTGGTTCGTCAAGGGCCTCGTGGAGACAGAGAAATAGCCATGGCCGAAGTGGTCGTCAGAGAGCTCAGGAAATCCTTCGGGACGGTCGAGGTCCTCAAGGGCATCGATCTTTCCATCGCCGACGGCGAGATGGTGGCGGTGCTGGGGCCCTCGGGCTGCGGCAAATCCACCCTGCTGCGCCTGGTCGCCGGCCTCGAGACGGTCACCGGCGGCGAGATCCGCATCGGCGAGCGGCGGGTCAACGAGCTCGAGCCCAAGGACCGGGACATCGCCATGGTGTTCCAGAACTACGCCCTCTACCCGCACATGACGGTCTACGACAACATGGCCTACGGGCTGAAGAACCGCCGCGTGCCCAAGGCCGAGATCGCGGTACGGGTGAAGCGGGCGGCGGAGATCCTCGGCCTCGAGGAGTTCCTCGACCGCAAGCCGCGTCAGCTCTCGGGCGGGCAGCGCCAGCGGGTGGCGATGGGCCGGGCGATCGTCCGCGAACCGGAAGTGTTCCTGTTCGACGAGCCGCTCTCCAATCTCGATGCCAAGCTCCGGGTGCAGATGCGCCACGAGATCCGCCAGCTCCAGGCGCGGCTCGGCACCACCGGCATCTACGTCACCCACGACCAGGTGGAGGCGATGACCCTGGGCGACCGGCTGGTGGTGATGAACGAGGGCCGCATTGAGCAGGTGGGCGGCCCCCTCGAGGTCTACGAGCGCCCGGCCAGTCTGTTCGTTGCCGGCTTCATCGGCTCGCCGCCGATGAACAGCTTTCCCGCCCGGCTGGGCGAGGACCGCGCCAGCGTCGTGATCGACGGGATCCGCCTGCCGCTGGCCGTTCCGCTGGCCGCCGCGGCCGGAGCGCAGGTGATCGCCGGGATGCGCCCCGAACATCTGCAGCGCAGCGCGGACGGTCCCCTGGCGCTGGCCGTCGACTGGGTCGAGATCCTCGGCGCCGACACCGTCGCCCATGGCCGCATCGCCGGCGATCACCGGATCTGCGTGCGGCTGCCGGGAGGCACCATCGTCCACGCCGGCGATACGCTGCGGCTGTCGGTACCGCCCGAACGGCTGCACCTGTTCGATCCCGAAAGCGGCCTTCGTATCGCCGAGACGTCCTGACGCTGCGTCAGTTTTTCAACTGGCGGGCGGTTGCCGGCCTCCGTTAACCCTAGCATAATCTTTCCCAACGAGAATGAAGCCGTCCCGCGCCGCCGGCCGGTTCCCGAGGAGACCGGCGCAGCGGCGACGGGCATGGCTGCGAAAAAGGGACGGAATGCTGGCTCGAAGCCCTCGAACGCCCCGCCCGGGGAGGTATCCGGACCGGTGAGCACACGCCCCCGCCTCCCTGCCGGCTGGCTGCGGCCGGGACGGATCCTGCTCGCACTTCTGGTGCTGCTGGCCAGCGGCGGGTTGTCCTTCGGCGGCTTCAGCCTGGTCTCCCTGCTCCGCGAACGGGCACGGCTCGAAGGCGATCTGGAAATCGCGCGGCGCGAGGCGCGGGCGGTGTTCCAGGCCCGTCTCGAGCGCGAGCGGGAACTCTCCCTGCAGCTTCGGGCATTGCAGGAAGAACGGGAGCGGCGCCTCGCGCGGGCCCGCCTGGCCGCCCGCGAACGGCAGCGGCTGGCCGATCGGCTGGCGCTCGCCGAGCAGCGGATCACCGCGCTCACCGCCGAGCTGGAGGCGGCCCGCGCCTTCACCGCCAGCGTCGAGGCCGACAGCCGCGACCGCCAGCTCTCGCTGCGTCGGCTGGTACGCGAGAAGGCCGCGCTCGAGGGCGAGCTGGCGGCCGTCCGCAGCCGGCTGTCCAAGGCCCTGGTCGAGCGCGATATGGCGCGGCGGGTGGAAAAGGGGCTGCGCTGGCGGATCGACATGCTGCAGTCGCGGGTGGCCGAGGTCGAGAACAGCCGCGCCACCTCGATGATCTGGATCCGCGAATGGATCGGCAATCATCTGGAGGCCATCGAGCAGGCGCTGGCCGAGGCCGGGGTCGATCCGCGCCGCCTGCTGGAACGGGCCGGCGACAACCTGCCGGCGGGCATCGGCGGCCCCCTGGAGCTGGCCGCCGAGGGCGACATCGCACCACTGCCGGCCAGCGAGGGCTCGGACCTCGACCGCTCGGTGGTCCGGCTGCAGGCAGCGCAGCGCCTGATCGCCGCCATGCCGCTCACCTCGCCCCTCGATTCCTATCGCATCACCAGCCCCTTCGGGCTGCGCAAGGATCCGGTCACCAAGCGTCGCGCCATGCACAAGGGCCTCGACATGGGCGCCCCATGGAACGCCCGGGTGCTCAGCGCCGCCCCCGGACGGGTGATCCGCGCCGGCCGCAACGATGCCTACGGGCTGATGGTGGAGATCGATCACGGCATGGGCATCGTCACCCGCTATGCGCACATGAAGAAACTGCTGGTGAAACGGGGCCAGAAGGTGGATTTCCGCCAGCCGATCGGGATCGTCGGCAATACCGGCCGCAGCACCGGGCCGCATCTCCACTACGAGATCCGGATCGACGGCGAGCCGCTCGACCCCGCCGGCTTCATCGCCGCCGGCCGCAATCTGACCACCGTCTTCAAGGGCTAGCTGTCGTTGCCCGGCAGGCTGGCCGGCTCGGCGGTGGCTGTCGCGGGGGCCCGAGCCGGCCTGTGCTTCGGCAGCGGTCGCCGATATTCCGCGTATTGACATTTTCCGAACTGTAGTCGCACAGGATTTGCGGATTTCTGCTGGGCCTTACCTTCACCGCATATTCGTGATAGCTTATAAGCGTTTCCGGTCCACCCCGCCGCACGGGTCCTGCCCGGGCGCCACCGGGAGAGAGCGTGATCGAACCGCATGTCGCTCTGGCCATCGCCGGCCTGCTGATCGGTGCCCTGTTCGGGGCCACCGTGCAGCGCACCCACTACTGCCTGATGGGAGCGCTGGCCGATCTGTCGCTGTTCGGCAGCCGGCGGCGGCTGCGCTCCTGGCTGCTGGCGGTGGCGGTGGCCCTGGCCGGCACCCAGCTCCTGGCGGTGGCCTCGCCCTTCGATCCCGGACGCAGTCTCTATCTGCGCTCCGATCTGTTCTGGCTGGGAGCGGTCGGCGGCGGGCTGATGTTCGGCTTCGGCATGGTGCTGGCGGGCGGCTGCATCAGCCGCAATCTGGTGCGCGCCGGCGCCGGCAGCCTCAAGGCCTGGCTCGTGGTGCTGCTGGTGGCGGTCAGCGCCTATGCGACCATCGCCGGCCTGCTGGCGCCGGTCTATCGGCTGCTGCACGGCATCGGCAGCTTCGAGCCGCCCTATGCCGGCCTCGGCCAGCTCGCTTCCGGGCTGCTGGGCCCGCTCGCCGGTCCGCTGCTGGGACTGCTGCTGGCAGCATTGCTGCTGTCCTGGATCTTCGCCGATCCCCGCTTTCGCCGCCAGTCGCCGGAACTGTCGGCGGGGGTGGTGCTGGGTGCGCTGGTGGTGGCCGGCTGGTGGGCGACCTCGCTGCTGGCCAGCGGCGGCGCCGGCTGGGGCATGGCCTCGCTGACCTTCGTCCTGCCCACCGCCCGCAGCCTCCTCTACCTGATGGCCGGCGGTGGCCTGCTGCCCGGCTTCGGGGTGATGCTGGTGCTCGGCACCCTGCTCGGCGCCTTTCTGGCGGCCCGCCAGGCCGGCCAGTTCCGCATCGAGACCTTCGCCGATCGCACCGATCTCGGCCGCCACGCGCTGGGTGCGGTGCTGATGGGCAGCGGCGGCGCCCTGGCCGGAGGCTGTACCATCGGCCAGGGCCTGTCGGGTCTGTCCACCATGAGCTTCGAGTCCGCCCTGGCGGTGGCGGCGATCCTGCTGGGCGGGCTGCGTGGCGTGCGCTATCTGGAAACCGGACGGCTGTTGCCGGTGCGCATGCGGGCCGGCAGCGGCGAAGACGGCGGCCGCCCGGTCGCCATGCGTCCATCTCATCCTGTGGGACCTGTGTCATGAATGCCCCCCGATCCAAGCCTCCCTTCGACAGGGGCGGCGGCGACCATCGCCTCTCCGCGGCCGACTATCTCAAGCTGCAGGCCAGTGCCCGCGAGGCCAGCCGCCTGCTCAAGGCGCTGAGCAACGAGAACCGGCTGCTGATCATGTGCCAGCTGGTCGGCGGCGAACGTTCGGTGGGCGAGCTGGTACGCCTGATTGGCCTCAGCCAGTCGGCCCTGTCGCAGCATCTCGCCAAGCTGCGCCACGATTCGCTGGTGCGCACGCGGCGCGACGCCCAGACCATCTACTATTCGCTGGCCTCGCCCGAGGCCGAGGCGGTGATCGCCACCCTCTACAATCTCTACTGCGCGGTGCCCGACTGCGAGCCGGCCTGAGCGGCGCCTCCCGCCGCCGGCTTGCATGTGCGGGGCCGGCTTGTAAGCTGGCCTCCGGCTGGCCCATCCGAAGGATTTCCGATGCTGCGGCGGCGATGGCTGTACGGGCTCCTGCTGGCGCTGCTGATGCCCAACACGGCATCCGGCCAGAATCTGATCGCCGACCTGTCCAAGCATCTGATCGCCATCACCACCGCCTTCACCGGCGCCGAGGTGCTGCTGTTCGGCAGCGTCGAGGAGCCCGGCGGCGATGTCGTGGTGCTGGTGTTCGGACCGGCCGAGGATGTCCGGGTGCGGCGCAAGTCGCGGGTCGGCCCCTTCTGGTTCAACACCGACGAGATGCGGTTCCGCCGGGTACCCAGCTTCTACGCGGTGGCCTCCAGCAAGCCTCTCGAGCTGCTGGCCGAAGAGGATGTGCTGCAGCGCTACCAGATCGGGGTCGAGCGGCTGCATCTCGAGGCGCGCCCCGACCGCCATCACAGCGAAGCCGATCTGGTCGCCTTCCGCGCCGCGCTGATCCGCAACAAGCAGCGCCAGAAGCTCTACGTGCAGTCGCCGATCCGGGTCTACTTTCTCGGCAAGCGGCTGTTCCGCACGGTGGTGCCCTTCCCCGCCAACGTGGTTCCCGGCAACTACCAGGTGCAGACCCTCTATCTGCGCAACGGCCAGGTGGTGCAGGCCCAGAGCAACGTGCTGGTGGTCTCCAAGGTGGGGCTGGAGGCCGACATCTTCGATCTGGCACGGCGCCGTCCGGCCATCTACGGGTTGAGCTCGATCCTCATCGCCGTCGCTGCGGGATGGACCGCCAGCCTGGTCTTCGCTAGACGGTAGGCCATGAGCGAGCCCGTGACCGAGAGCCCGACCCGCCCCGACGGAGAGGAAAAGGGGCAGGAGCGCGTCTTCCTCGTGGTGGTCGACGAGAGCGAGGAGATGCGCAACGCCCTGCGCTTCGCCTGCCGCCGGGCGCGGCATACCGGCGGTCGCATCGCCCTCCTCTACGTCATCGAGCCGATCGAGTTCCAGCACTGGCTGGGGGTCGGCAGAGTGATGGAAGAGGACGCCCGGCTGGAGGCCGAGCGGCGGCTGCAGTCGCTGGCCGCCGATGTCTTC
>CAYYZI010000085.1:6454-8359 GCA_964475675.1 uncultured Geminicoccaceae bacterium | reverse complement strand
TATCGTCCATCTCGGCGAGCGCGAATGCTCGATCCAGCGGCGCCACCAGAAGGTGATCGAGGAAGCGCCGTCGCCCTTCATCGACGCCGAAACCCGCGCCGCCATGGGCGATCAGGCGGTGCGTCTGGCCCGCGCAGTGGGCTATCATTCGGCGGGCACGGTGGAGTTCATCGTCGACCAGCAGCGCAACTTCTACTTTCTCGAGATGAACACCCGTCTGCAGGTCGAGCATCCGGTCACCGAGCTGATCACCGGCCGCGACCTGGTCTGGGACATGATCCGCATCGCCGCCGGCGAGCCGCTGGGCTTTTCCCAGGAGGAGGTGACCTTCTCGGGCTGGGCGATCGAAGCCCGCATCTATGCCGAGGATCCGGCCCGTGGCTTCCTGCCTTCCTCGGGACGGCTGGTATGGTACCGGGAACCGGAGGGGCCCGGCCTGCGCATCGACAGCGGCGTGTTCGAGGGCGGCGAAGTACCGATCTACTACGATCCGATGATCGCCAAGCTCTGTGCCCGGGGCGATCACCGGGACGAGGCCGCCGATCGTCTCGCTTCCGCACTCGACGCCTTCCTGATCCGCGGGCCGGCCCACAACATCACCTTCCTGCGGGCGATCATGGATCATCCGATCTTTCGCGAGGGCCGGCTGTCCACCGACTTCATCGCCGAGGCCTATGGCGAGCGCTTCCGCGGCCGCGATCTGCCGGACGATGTGCGTCGCATGCTGGCCGCGACCGCGGCGCTGATGGCCTATCGGGAGGCCGAGCGGGCCTGCCATATCCGCGGCAGGCTGCCGGGACCCGAGCCGCGGGCGGAATGCTGCTGGGCGGTGGAGCTGGATGGCCGTCACTACGATGCCGAGATCGAGGATGGCGGCGATCCGGCCCGGGTTCGCATCGATGAGGGAGCGCTGACCCTGGATCTCGCCTGGCGTCCCGGGCGGCATCTGGCACAGGCGCGGATCAACGGCGCGGTCCTGAACATCCAGGTGGATCCCGCCTCCGAGGGCTATCTGCTCACCCATGGTGGTGCCGAGATGCGGGCATTGGTGCGCAGCCATCGCGCCGCCGAATTGGCGGCACGGATGCCCGAAAAGGAGCTTCCCGACACTTCCGGGCTGGTCACCGCGCCGATGCCCGGGTTGATCGTTTCCGTGGCGGTGGTCCCCGGGCAGGAGGTCAAGGCCGGCCAGGAGCTGCTGGTCCTGGAAGCGATGAAGATGGAGAATGTGCTGCGGGCGGAGCGCGACGGCGTGGTGAAGCGGATCCATGTCCGGCCCGCCGACGCGGTGGCCGCGGACCAGCTCCTGGTGACCCTCGGCTAGATCCCGCCCGTGTGTGTACCCGGGGTAGCGTCAGCCTCTTTTTCTTCGTTGCGCAAAGCCGTCGCGCCTTGCCCGGCGCCTCCGTTCCCCGCATAGAAACCGGGCGTGCGCAGACCCGATCGCCGGACCTGCCGGAAGGATCGCTTCGCAGGAAGCAGGAACTGGGACTGGCCCATGAAGAAATTGCTGGCGCGGTTCGCCGCGCTTCTGGAAAAGCTGTCGCCCTATCTGGCGGTGGCGCTTGTGACCTTCGTCTACGGCATCGGCGTCGGCAAATACGGTCTGCCGCCGGCCGCACAGCTCAAGCAGGCGATGGATGCGGTCCAAGACTGGCGCGACAACTGGCGTCACTATCTCGGCATCCGCTCCAGGCATGTCGAGCCGAGGCCGCGACAGAAAGGGGGCGTCACCGTCTATGACCGCGAGCGCGCGTTCGACGGTTACACGTTCGTGACGGCGGTCTATCAGGATCTGGCCCAGGCCCTCCTGCTCGACATGGAGGGGAACATCGTCCATCGCTGGAGGGTCGATCCGCGCGAGCTCTGGCCCGACAAGATCCAGGAAAGTCCCGCCGGCATTCT
>CAYYZI010000085.1:0-6354 GCA_964475675.1 uncultured Geminicoccaceae bacterium | reverse complement strand
TCGATCCGCGCGAGCTCTGGCCCGACAAGATCCAGGAAAGTCCCGCCGGCATTCTGCGCGACATGAGCATTCACGGCGCGAGCATGACCCCCGAGGGGGACGCCATCATGAACGTTTACGGACTCGGAACGGTCAAACTCGATCGCTGTTCGCGCCCCCTGTGGAGCATCGACTACGAGACCCATCACGATTTCGACTTCCTTCCCAACGGGGATCTGCTGATCGTCGGCTGGAGGCGGATCACCGAGGAACGCCCGGATCGACCGCGCCTCTACCCCGGACCCGAAGGCTACTATCTCGACGAGACCCTGATCCGGGTTTCCGCCGAAGGTGAGATTCTGGAGGAATGGTCGCTGATCGATGCGCTCTATGCGAGCGGGCGCCAGGAGCTTCTCTTCTCGGGCACCGGCTCCAGCGTCGCCAGCCGGGTCGCCGATCCCCTGCACAACAATACGGTCGAGATCCTGGGCGCGGAGATGGCCGACGCCTTCCCGCTGTTCGAGGCCGGCGACATCATGGTCTCCTTCCGCAACATCAACACGATCCTCGTGCTCGACGGTCGTACCCGCAAGGTGAAATGGTCCACCACCGGTCCGTTCCTCGGTCAGCACGATCCGGACTTCCTGCCCGACGGTCACATTCTCCTTTACGACAACCGCATCACCGGCGGGAAAGCCCTCTTTGGCAACACCCGGCTGATCGAGCTCGATCCGGTCAGCAAGCGCATCGTCTGGGAGTGGGAGGGCAAGGGCGAGTACGCCTTCTACAACCGCTCGCGGGGCGAGCAGGCACCACTTCCCAACGGCAACGTTCTCGCTGTCGACGCCCACGGTGGCCGGGTCTTCGAGGTCGAGCCCGAGAGCGGCGATGTGGTCTGGGAATGGGTCAATCTCGTCGAGCCGGGCTGGGTTTCGCTGGTTGTCGATGCCGAACGCTATCCCGCCGATCAGGTGCGTTTCCTGGGGAAACCCTGTCCGCCTCCGGAGTGACGAACGCCCGCACGTGATGGGCGGCCTGGGCCGGATCGTAGGCGAAGCGGCGACCGATCGGGCAGGCATGGCGGGCGAGACAGCCTCCGCGCATGCAGGGGCCATCGGGGTCGGCCAGGAGATACTTCCGGCAGCGTTCCACATCGTAGCCGGCAGCGCTGACCGCCCCGGCCGGGCAGGCCGAGAGACAGGGGCGCCCGTGGCAGCGCCCGCAGGGGTGCGCCGCGAACTCCGGTCGGTCGAGAGGCAGCCGTACGGCGAACAGGAGGGCGCCGCGATAGGCGTGCCACGGACCGAAGACGGGATGGAGCAGGATCCCCAGCGGCGAGGGGCGCAGCCCCTCGGCGCGCATCGCCCAGCGCTGGAACGGCCACCAGGGCGGGCCTTCCTCGGGAAACAGGGCACGCGCTCCGAGCTCGCGGGCGAGTGCAGTGAGCAGCCGCCGGCAGTAGCTGTCGAAGGGGTCGGCGGAGGTCGCCTCGGGCGCAAGCTGCAGGCGACGCCACAGCCGCGGACCGGCATTGCCGACCAGCACCAGGCTCCGTGCCGGGCGTCCGTCCCCGAGATCCGGCACCCCGTCCTCCGGTCGGGGATGGAAGGCTCCCCGCCACAGCAGGCCGGCGGCGTGGAGTCGGCCGGCGAGTGCCGGGAACGCGGACCGGGCGAGGGGGCTCACGAGGCTGCGTTCCCCTGCGCTTCGCCGGACGCCGCCAGGGCCTCGCGCACCCGCGCCCGCAGCACCGGCAGCAGCTCGGATTCGAACCAGGGATGGGCCTCGATCCAGGGGCCGTTGCGCGGCGAGGGATGGGGCAGGGCGAGCCAGGGCGGCGGCAGCTGTCGCCAGTTGCGCACCGTCTCGGTCAGATTGCGGCCGAACCGCGCGTCCAGATAGTAGCGCACCGCATACCGGCCGATCAGCAGCCCGAGCCGCACCGCCCGGAGCCGGGCGAGGATGCGCCCGTGCCACAGTGGCGCACATTCCGGGCGCGGCGGCAGGTCGCCGCCCTTGCCGCGACCGGGATAGCAGAACCCCATCGGCAGCACCGCCACCCGGGTCGGGTCGTAGAACAGCGCGCGGTCGACCCCCATCCAGTCGCGCAGCCGGTCGCCGCTGGGATCGTCGAAGGGGATGCCGCTTCGGTGTACGGCCAGGCCCGGCGCCTGGCTGACGATCAGGATGCGCGCCAGGGGATGGAGCTGGACCACCGGCCGCGGCCCCAGCGGCAGTCGGGGCGCGCATACCCGGCAGGCGCGGATCTCGGCCAGCAGCCGTTCGAACGGCTGCTCTCCCCTCTCGGGTTGCCCGGCATCCGCCGGTGATCGCTGTCCCTCCGCCATGCTTTGGCCTTGCCCTGGTGCCCTTGGCGGTCCTATGAATTTGGCCTGCGGGAACCAAAAGCGCAAATGGCCCGCAGCGACAACAGGGGAGGGCACAAGATGTTGCGCAGAACCGTTCTGGCCACGATGGGCGTGGCCGTCGCCGCCGTGCTCGGACTGTCGGCCAACGCCGCCAGCGCGGCCTATCCCGAACGTCCCATCACCATCATCGTGCCCTGGGGGGCCGGCGGCGGCACCGATGCCACCGGCCGCATCCTGGCGAGCCTGATGGAAAAGCGGCTGGGCGTTCCGGTCAATGTCGTCAACCGTACCGGCGGGTCGGGCGTGGTCGGCCATGCGGCGATCGCCAACGCCAAGCCCGACGGCTACACGATCGGCATCATCACCGTCGAGACCGGGATGATGCACTGGGCCGGGCTGACCGATATCGACTATCGCTCCTATACCCCGCTCGCCCTCTACAACGAGGATCCCGCAGGCGTGCAGGTGCGCATCGATTCGCCCTGGAACAACGTCAAGGACATGCTGGAGGACATCCGCAACAACCCGCCCGGTACCTACAAGGCGTCGGGGACGGGGCAGGGCGGCATCTGGCATCTGGCCCTTGCCGGCATGCTCGACGCGGCCGGGCTGGAATCCGACCGGGTGACCTGGGTGCCCAGCCAGGGCGCGGCGCCGGGGCTGCAGGATCTGGTCGCCGGCGGTGTCGATATCGTCACCTCCTCGGTGCCCGAGGCCAAGGCCCTGATCGATGCCGGCAAGGTCAAGAGCCTCGCGGTGATGGCCGAAGAGCGCAATCCCATCTTCCCCGATGTGCCGACCCTCAAGGAAGAGGGCGTCGACTGGACGCTGGGCGCGTGGCGCGGGGTCGCCGGCCCCAAGGGTCTGCCCCAGGAGGTGGTGGACACCCTCGTGCCGGTGCTCCAGGAGATCCATCAGAGCAAGGAGTTCCGGGACTTCATGGCGCAGCGCGGCTTCGGCGTGGTGTGGAAGGGCCCGAAGGATTTCGAGGCCTTCATGGCGGAGCGTGATGCGGCGCTCGGCAAGGTGATGAAGAAGCTGGGTCTGGCCAAGGGCTGAACCGCGCGACGGGACCGGGGGTGACCAGTGATCCTCTCCGACCGCTTGTGGGGCATCATCTGGTCGCTCTTCGGTCTCGCCGTTCTCTGGCACTCCCAGACCTTTCCGAGGCTGCCGGGCCAGGCCTACGGTTCGGCACTGATGCCGAGCATCATCGGCGCCGGGCTGTTTCTCTGCGGCGTGGCGCTGATCGTCGGTGATCTGCGGCGTCAGCCGCGGCGGCCGCTGGTGATCTTGAGCGAGGATGCACGCGATGGCGCCCGGCTGCTGGATGCCGCGGCCGTGGTGCTGGCCCTCGCGGCCTTCATCCTGGTCACCGACCTGCTCGGCTTCCTGCTGACCGCCACCGCCATCATCGGCGGCCTGATCTGGCGCTTTCGCGGACGCGGCCCGCTGCTTTCCTTCGGCCTCGCGGCGGTGGCGGTGCTGATCGTCGACTGGCTGTTTCGCGTGCTGCTGCTCGTGCCCCTGCCGCTGGGGCCGCTTCCCTATCTGCCCTGGTGACGCCGATGGATCCTGTCTTCGACGCGGTGCGCCTGCTGCTGAGCCCGAGCACCCTCGTGGTGATCTCCGCGGCCGGCCTGTTCGGGCTGTTCGTCGGCGCCATGCCGGGGCTGACCGCGACCCTGGCCACGGCCCTGCTGGTGCCGGTCACCTTCTTCATGGATCCGGTGCCGGCCCTGGCGGCGATCGTCACCACCACGGCGATGGCCATCTTCGCCGGCGACCTGCCCGGCGCCTTGCTGCGCATTCCCGGCACCCCGGCCTCGGCGGCCTATGTCGAGGATGCCTACCGCATGACCCAGAAGGGGCAGGCCGAGCGGGCGCTCGGTGCCGGCCTCGTGTTCTCGGTGATCGGTGGCCTAGTGGGCTCGGTCATTCTCGCCTCCACCGCGCCGATCCTCGCCGAGTTCGCCCTCAAATTCAGCTCCTTCGAGTATTTCTGGCTGGCCCTGTTCGGTCTTTCCTGCGCCGCCTTCATCGCCACCGGCAGCCCCCTCAAGGGGCTCGTCTCGCTGCTGCTGGGCCTGTTCATCGCCACCATCGGCATCGACATCACCACCGGATACCCGCGCTTCTCCTTCGGGGTGGTCGAGCTGATGGGCGGGGTCAGCTTCATCCCGGCGATGATCGGCATGTTCGCGGTTTCCGAAGTGCTGCGCTGGGCGATCCGCCGCAAGCGGGAAATGCGTATCGTGCAGCAGCGCATCGGCCACATCTTCCGGGGCCAGCTCGAGAACCTCAAGCGCTACCGGGTGGGTGTGGTGCGCGGCAGCCTGCTGGGCACCCTGATCGGGGTGCTGCCCGGCGCCGGCGCCGATATCGCCGCCTGGGTCACCTATGCGCTGGCCAAGCGCTTCTCGAAAGAGCCCGAAAAGTTCGGCACCGGCCATGTCGAGGGCATCGTGCAGGCCAGTGCCGCCAACAATGCGAGCCTGGGCGGCGCCTGGATTCCGGCCCTGGTGTTCGGCATTCCGGGCGACTCGATCACCGCCATCGTCATCGGGGTCCTCTACATGAAGGGCATGAACCCGGGCCCGACGGTGATGCTCAACCGCCCCGAGCTGCTCTATGCCGTGTTTCTCACCTTCTTCATCGCCAATCTCTTTCTGCTGCCGTTCGGCTGGCTGGCCATCAAGTTCTACCGGCGGCTGCTCGAGGTGCCGCGCGAAGTGCTGATGCCGCTCATTCTGCTGCTCTGCATGGTGGGGGCCTTTGCCATCAACAACACCGTGTTCGGGGTGGGCATCATGCTGGTACTGGGGGTGCTGGCCTTCCTCATGGAGGAGAGCGGCTTTCCGATCGCCCCGGCCATTCTGGGCATCGTGCTGGGGCCGATGATCGAGCAGAACTTCATCACCTCGATGATCAAGGCGGACGGCAGCCTGCTGGCCTTCTTCGAGCGGCCCATCGCCGCGGTGCTGGGCATCGTCACCATTCTGGTCTGGGGCTACGCGCTGGCCCGCATGCGGCAACCGACACCGGCCGCCGAGCCCGCGGGTCGAGCCTGAGCCGGTTCAGCAGGGAGGACATCCGATCATGGCAGACTGGGCGACCTATCCGAGCCTCGCCGAGCGTTCGGTGTTCATCACCGGCGGCGGCTCCGGCATCGGTGCTGCGATCGTCGCCGCCTTCTGCGAGCAGGGGGCGAAGGTCGCCTTCGTCGACATCGATGTCGAGGCCAGCAACGCCACGGTAGCGGCGATCGAAGAGCAGGGACACCGCCCGCCACTGTTCCTCGAATGCGATCTGCGGGACATCGAACGGCTGCGCCGGAGCATCGCCGAGGCGGCCGAGGCCCATGGTCCGGTCACCGTGCTGGTCAACAACGCCGCCCGCGACGACCGCCACGCCATCGAGGAGGTGACTCCGGAATACTGGCGTGAGCGCATGGCGCTCAATCTCGATCACCAGTTCTTCGCCGCCCAGGCCGTGTTCCCGATGATGAAGGCCGCCGGCGGCGGCTCGATCGTCAACATGGGTTCGGTGAGCTGGATGATCGGCCAGGGCAACATGCCCGGCTACACCACTGCCAAATCGGCGATCATGGGGCTGACCCGGGCGCTGGCCCGGGACATGGGCCCGCACAACATCCGGGTGACCTCGGTGGCACCCGGCTGGATCATGACCGAGCGCCAGATCCGCATGTGGCTGACCCCGGAGGGCGAGAAGGATCTGCTCGCCCGCCAGTGCCTCAAGCGCAAGCTCTATCCCGAGGACATTGCCCGGGTGGTGCTGTTCCTCGCCGCCGACGACAGCGCGGCGATGACCAACCAGACCTACATCGTGGATGGCGGCTGGGTGTGAAGACGACGGGGCCCGCCCGGGGCCGCTGCCGCCACGTAACGGATGCACGGGATCGCCGCCGGGCGGCGCGACCGGGTGCTTTACAGCCCTCGTCAAGATGCGTTATTGTGTCACGACCATTGGCCCATGTATGCAGAAT
>CAYYZI010000084.1:0-8419 GCA_964475675.1 uncultured Geminicoccaceae bacterium | reverse complement strand
CGGCGATGCCGACATCGTCCTGGTACCCGATCTCGTCTCCGGCAACATCCTGGCCAAGAACCTCGAATATCTGGCCGGCGCGGTGGCCGCCGGGGTGGTGGTGGGGCTTTCCGTGCCGGTGCTGCTGAGCTCGCGCGCCGACCCGCCGCTGGCCCGTCTGGCCGGCCTCGCCATCGTCAGCCTGATGCACCATCAGACCGAAGCCGCCGAGCCGCCTTCGGCCGCGGCCACGGAGTCGAGTCTGGCCTGTGCGCCCCAGCCGGAACACGCCTCCTGTCCGCTGCCGGCCTGGCAGGGACGGGCGAAGCGCGAAGAGGAACCGCATGTCGCCTCATGACACGCTGATCAGCGCCCGGCCGCGCGACCGGGAAGCGATCACCATTGTCGGCGCCGGCGTGGCCGGGCTGACCTGTGCCATCCTGCTGGCACGCAGCGGCCGACGGGTGGTGGTACGGGAAGCCCGGGCCCAGGTCGGCCAGCGCTTCCACGACGATTTCCAGGGGATCGAGAACTGGAGCGCCGAGCAGGACGTGCTCGAGGAGCTGTCGGAAGCCGGCATCCGCCTCCAGTGCGAACTGGTGCCGGTGCGCGAAGGACGGGTCTTCGATCCCGACGGGAAACTGCACCGGATCACCGCCAGCCGCCCGATCTACTATCTGGTGCGGCGCGGCTCGCGGCCGGGTTCCCTCGACCGCGATCTGCTGGCCCAGGCGCTGGAGGCGGGGGTGGAAATCCGCTTCGGCGACTGGGTGCGCAGGGTCGATGGCCCCGCCATCCTGGCCACCGGACCACGCCGCGCCGATGCAATCGCCGTCGGCTACGTGTTCGAGACCGACATGCCCGATGGCGACTGGCTCGCCCTCTCCGATCACCTCGCGGCGCTGGGCTATGCCTACCTGCTGGTGCATGGCGGACACGGCACGGTGGCCAGCTGCCTGTTCACCGATTTCAAGCGGGAAGCCGAATACGTCCGGCGCACGGTGGCCTTCTTTCGCGAACACGCCGATCTGCGCATGCGCAACGCGCGGCGTTTCGGCGGCTATGCCAATTTCCGCCTGCCGCGCCGGGCGGTGCAGGGCGGCCATCCGGTGATCGGCGAACAGGCCGGCTTCCAGGACCCGCTCGCCGGCTTCGGCCTGCGCTACGCCTTCCGCTCGGCGATCCTCGCCGCCCGCAGCCATCAGGGCGGCATCGACTATGCCGGATCCTGGCGGCGCGAGCTGCTGCCGCTGATGCGAGTCGGCGTGGTCAACCGCTTTCTCTTCAACAGTCTCGGCCAGAGCGGCTGGCGCCGGGCCGTCGGCCGGCTGGCCGCCGGCGACACGGCCCTGGTGTTGCGCCGCTTCTACCGGCCGTCGCTCTGGAGTCGGGCGCTGTTTCCGCTGGCGAGGATGATCTATCGCCGGCCGCTCCGCGACCCGAGTTGCGATCACGAGGAGTGCGGGTGTGTATGGTGCCGCTGTGGATTGCAGCAGAAAACGTACGCTTGATGGGAAATATCCGCTATGAGCGGGGGGACGGAATCACCCTCGCCAGCAAAGGGACCAGAAGATGAAACGTGAATCTGGCGATGTCGCGACCCCGGAGAAGAAAGATCATGCCCGGCACCACGCCGGACACGGGCATGCCCATCACGACCATGCGGCGGCGGCCGGCCACGGGGCCGGTGCCGCACATGCCGGCCACGACCATGGCGGGCACGGCCATGGCGGCCACGACCATGCCAAGATGGTCGCCGACTTCCGCCGGCGGTTCTGGGTCTCGCTGATCCTGACCGTCCCGGTTCTGGCGCTGTCGCCGCTGGTGCAGCGGGTGCTGGGGCTCGAGGAGGCGCTGGCCTTTCCGGGTTCCATCTATGTGCTGTTCGGCCTTTCCTCGATCGTCTTCTTCTACGGTGCCTGGCCGTTCCTGACAGGGCTGGTGAGCGAGCTCAAGAAGGGCCAGCCGGGGATGATGACCCTGATCGCCCTGGCCATCGGCACCGCCTTCTTCTACTCGGCAGCGGTCACCTTCGGGCTCCCCGGCAAGGTCTTCTTCTGGGAGCTCGTCACCCTGATCGACGTCATGCTGCTCGGTCACTGGATCGAGATGCGCTCGGTGATGGGGGCTTCGGGCGCCCTCGAGGCGCTGGTCAAGCTGCTGCCCTCCTCGGCCGCCAAGCTGTTGCCGGACGGCAGTACCGTGGAGGTCCCGATCGCCGAGCTGCAGCCCGGTGACCGGGTGCTGATCCGGCCCGGCGAGAAGGTGCCGATCGACGGCATCATCATCGAGGGCCGCTCCAGCTTCAACGAATCGATGCTCACCGGCGAATCCAAGCCGGTCGACAAGAAGCAGGGCGACGAGGTGATCGGCGGCGCCGTCAACGGCGAAGGGGCGGTGGTCATCGAGGTCCGCAAGACCGGCGACCAGACCTATCTGGCGCAGGTCATCGAGATGGTCCGCCAGGCCCAGGAGACCCGCTCCAAGACCCAGGACATCGCCAACCGGGCGGCCCACTGGCTGACCTGGATCGCCCTCAGCGGCGGCGGCATCACCCTCGTTACCTGGCTGCTGCTCGGATACCCCTTCGAATGGGCGCTCGAGCGGATGGTCACGGTGATGGTCATCACCTGCCCCCATGCTCTCGGTCTCGCCGTGCCCCTGGTGGTGGCGGTCAGCACCAAGCTCACCGCCCAGAACGGTCTGCTGATCCGCGACCGGGCGGCCTTCGAGCGGGCCCGCAACCTGCAGGCGGTCATTTTCGACAAGACCGGCACGCTGACCGAAGGGCGGTTCGGGGTCACCGACATCGTCGCTCTCGGCGATCTTTCCGAAGAGGAAGTGCTGCGTCTCGCCGCCAGTCTCGAGAGTCGCTCCGAGCACCCGATCGCCCAGGGGGTGGTGCGAACCGCCACCGAACGCGGCCTCCAGCTCCCGGCTCTCGAGGAGTTCAAGGCGATCACCGGCCGCGGCGTCGAGGGACGCATCGGTGGCCGTGACATCAAGGTGGTGAGCCCGGGCTATCTGCGCGAGCACGGCATTCGCATCGAGGATCCGCGCGTCACCGCCCTCAACGAGGAAGGCAAGACCACCGTCTTCCTGCTGATCGGCGAGCGCCCGGTCGGTGCCATCGCTCTCGCCGACATCATCCGGCCGGAATCCTTCGAAGCCATCGCCCACCTCAAGAAACTCGGAATCCGGGCGATGATGCTGACCGGCGATGCCGAGGCGGTGGCCAAGAGCGTGGCTCGCGAACTCGGCCT
This sequence comes from uncultured Geminicoccaceae bacterium, assembly GCA_964475675.1. GTDB lineage: Bacteria > Pseudomonadota > Alphaproteobacteria > Geminicoccales > Geminicoccaceae > JALSRW01. The sequence goes on along the minus strand of CAYYZI010000084.1, from coordinate 5,177 downwards.
CGACGACTACTTCGCCGAGGTGCTGCCGCACGAGAAGGCGGAGAAAGTCAAGGAGGTCAAGGGACGGGGTCTCACCGTGGCGATGGTCGGCGACGGGGTCAACGACGCCCCGGCGCTGGTCGAGGCCGATCTCGGCATCGCCATCGGTGCCGGCACCGACGTCGCCATCGAGTCGGCCGATGTGGTGCTGGTGCGGAGCGATCCGCGCGACGTGTTCGCCATTCTCGCCCTGTCCCGCGCCACCTACGCCAAGATGATCCAGAACCTGCTCTGGGCGACCGGCTACAACACCGTCGCCATTCCGTTGGCGGCGGGCGTTCTCTACCCTTGGGGCGTCGTCCTGACGCCGGCCTTCGCCGCCGCCCTGATGTCCCTGTCCACGGTCATCGTCGCCATCAACGCCAAGCTCCTGGAGCGGGCGCGCCGGCTGGTGAGTGTCACCGGCGAGGGCGAGGAAAAGAGCTGAACCCTGCACCGACACGCAAGCGAAGGAGAACCGCAATGAACCGAAAGACGCTTTTCACTTCCCTGGCGGGAGTACTGGCCGGCACTGTACTGGGCCTTGCTGCCGCCTCCGCCGCGCCGGCGCAGCAGGTCTATGTTCCGCTCGGCGGCGCCGGCAAGGTGCTGATCATCGATGCCGCCAGCGATCGGCCCGCGGGCATGATCGAAGGGCTGCCGGCGGCGCACGGCCTCGCCGCCACGCCCGACGGTCGCTTCCTGGTGGTCGGCAGCTTCACCGAGCGCGAGCCCGGCGCAGCCCCGCCCAAGCCTTCGGCGGTGAGCGAGGAGGAGCACGCCGCCCACCACGGCAAGAATGCCATGAAGATGGAGGGCAAGGCGGGCGACAAGATGGCCATGGATGGCGCCGGCAAGCCGGTGAGCACGGTTTCCGTGGTCGATCTCGCCAAGCGCGAGGTGGTGCGGCGGATCGACGTGCCGGGCGCCGTGCATCATGTGGCGGTGAGCCCCGACAGCCGCTTCGCGCTGGTCACCCAGCCCAATGCCGACACGGTGACGGCGATCGATCTCGCCAGCTTCGCGGTGGTCGCCACGGTGGAGACCGGCCCGCTGCCCAACTATGCCGTGTTCACGCCGGATCGCAGCCGCGCCTTCGTCAGCAGGGCCGGCTCGGACACCGTGGTCGAGATCGCCGTCGATGGCTGGAAGGTGGTGCGCCGCATCGAGACCGATTCCGGCCCCGCGCATCTCATCGTCAATGGCGATGGGACGCGGCTTTATGTCAACAACGCCGACGCCGGCACCGTCGGCGAGATCGTTATCGAGGCCGGCAAGCAGCTGCGCACGATCCCCGTGGGCGAGGTCCTGCACGGCATCGATCTCGGCGATGACGGACGCACCCTGTTCGTGGCGGTGATGGGAGAAAACAAGCTCACCGCCTACGACCTGGTCACCGGCACCTTCCGCAGCACCAAGCTCGATTCCGGCCCCTTCCACGTGATGGCGGTGCGCGGCCGCGGCAAGCTCTACGTGTCCAGCGCCGAGAAGCCCAAGATCTGGGTGATCGAACAGAAGACGCTGAATGTCCGCGGCGAGATCCCGATCGAGGGCAAGGGACATCAGATGGCGCAACTGGCGGGCTCGTGAGCCCCGATTTCATGAGATTGTCATGAACTGTCGCAGATTTGCCGTTTCTCTCCTCCTCGCCGGGGCGTTGCTCCCGGCGGGGGCCGCCCAGGCCATGAAACACGGACCGAAGATGGACCCGGCGGGCGATCAGGCTCCGGCCGAAGCGAAGCCGGACGCCCTGATGCTGATGCCGCTGATGAGCCCGGAGCGGGGGCGCAAGCTGTTCGCCAGCAAGGGCTGCGTGGTCTGCCACTCGGTCAACGGCGTCGGCGGCGAGGACGCCCCCCCGCTCGATTTCGACAACACCGACGGTTACATGAACCCCTTCGACTTCGCCGCCAAGATGTGGGCGGGCGCGGAAGCGATGATTTACCTGCAGCAGGAGGAGCTGGGCGAGCAGATCAGCCTCACCGGCCAGGAGCTGGCGGACATCGTCGCCTTCGCCCACAGCCCCTCCGAGCAGGCCAGGTTCTCGATGGCCGACATCCCGCGGCGCATCCGGGACATGATGCATCACCGCGGTGAGGACGAGGAGGACGACGGCGAGCGGCACGAGGAGGATCACGTCGAGGGCGACTGACCCGCAGCGACCGTCGGGCCGGTTGCAAGGCAATCGGGAGAAATGCAATGACGGAAGGATCGGAAGCCGGGAAGCCGGCGCCGAAGCGGCGCGACTTTCTCGAACTCGTGGCCTGGTCGACCTTCGGCGTGGGGACGCTGGCGGCATTGTGGCCGCTGATCGACAGTCTGAACCCGTCGAAGGCGGTGCTGGCGGTGGCCCAGACCGAAGTCGATCTGGAGCCCTTCGAGGTGGGCCAGAGGGTGACCGTCGTCTGGCAGGGCAAGCCCATCTTCATCGCCCACCGGACCGAGGAGGAGATCGCCCTCGCCCGGGCCGACGACAATGCCAGGCTGCGGGACCCGGCGACCGATGCGGAACGGGTGCAGCGGCCGGAATGGCTGATCGTGATCGGCATCTGCACCCATCTCGGCTGCGTGCCGCTGGGGCAGAGGCCGGGCACGCCCCGGGGGGAGTGGAAGGGCTGGTTCTGCGCCTGCCACGGCTCGGTCTACGATACCGCCGGCCGCATTCGCAAGGGACCGGCGCCCAAGAACCTCTATCTGCCGCCCTACGTCTTCGTCACCGACACGCTGGTCCGCATCGGCTAACATGCGGCACACCGCGGAACGGCAGAGCGAGGAGGAGAGGCAGGTGAAGGCCAAGGACATCATGACCCGCAAGGTGGTCACCGTGACCCCCGACACCGAGGTTCGGGAAATCGCCCGGCTGCTCACCGGACGGCGTATCAGCGCGGTGCCGGTGGTCGATGCGGAGGGCCATGTGCTGGGCATCGTCAGCGAGGGCGATCTGGTGCGTCGCCCCGAGCTGGGTACCGAGCACCATCCCTCCTGGTGGCTGCGCCTGTTCCTCGCCCCGGAGGACCAGGCACGGGCCTTCGTCAAGAGCCACGGCCGCCGGGCCGGGGACATCATGACCCGCGAAGTGGTGACCATCGACGAGGATGCCAGCCTCGAGGACATCGCCGAACTGCTCGAATCCCGGCACATCAAGCGCGTGCCGGTGGTACGCGACGGCAAGATCATCGGCATCGTCAGCCGCGCCGATCTGCTGCGCGCCTTCGCCAGCCGCAAGACCGCGCCGCCGCCGACCAGCGACGATCGCACCCTGCGCCATCAGATCGAACGGGCGCTGGAAGAGGCCGGCGTGCGCCACGAGTTCATCAGCGTGATGGTCTCGGGCGGTGTCGCCCATCTCTGGGGCATCGTCGATACGCCCGAGGAGCGCGAGGCGGCACGGGTCGCCGCCGAGAGCGTGCCCGGAGTGCGTGAGGTCAACATTCGCCTCAACATCCTGCCGCCGGGAACCCGGGCCCTGATCGGCGCCGAGTAGGGGGCCCGCCCACCCGATCCTCCGCTCGCTAACCGGGTTCGCGCCGTCGTCGTGACGGCGCGAACCGAAGCCGGGAAATGCCCTGATGCTCGAAGGTGTGATGCTGCTGTGGTTCCTGCTGACCGCGGCGGCGGTGGCATTCGTGGCGATCGACATCGCCCGCACCCCGGAATCGGTGGTGCTCAAATGGGGGTTCGTCCTGCTGACCCTCTATACCGGACCGATCGGCGCCTTTCTCTATGTCCTCGGCTGTCGCGAGCCGCTGCCCGGGCTGCACGAGCGCTATGTGGCGATCCGCTGGCGTCAGGTGCTGGGCTCGACCATGCACTGTGTCGCCGGTGACGGGGTGGGGATCCTGGCCGGGGCCTTTCTGGGCGGCCTCCTGGCCCTCTCGCCGGCCCTCGACATCACCCTCGAATATGTGCTCGGCTTCGGCTTCGGCTGGTCGATCTTCCAGGCCCTGTTCATGCGCAACAGCTTGGGCGGCTCCTATCGCCGGGCGTTGGCTGCCACCTTCCTGCCCGAGCTGGTTTCCATGAATTTCCTGATGGCCGGCATGTTGCCAGTGATGGCCTTCGCCATGGCCGCCATCGCCGGTGCGCAATCGCCGCTTTCCCCGGCCTTCTGGTTCGTCATGAGCATGGCCCTGCTGGTCGGATTCCTGGCCGCCTTTCCGGTCAACTGGTGGTTGGTGGCACGCGGCCTCAAGCACGGCATGATGACCGTGCGCCCTCCCGGCACGGTGGTGGAAGAGCATGCCCCGGCGACAGGGGAAGGGGCCGCGGCGGGTCACGGTGGCCATGGCGAGGGCAGCGCCGCTACCGCCTCGACCGGCGAGATCGCGCTGGTGACCCTGATCTCCTTCCTGTTCTTCGCACTCGGCGTGACCATCGCCCTCTGACAGAGGGGGCGGGCTTGCGGGACGCCGGCGTGCGCATCATCCTTGGCCTCGTGAACAGGGGGAGGTTCAATGACCAACGAAATCCGTGTTGCGACCTTTGCCGGGCCGGGGGCGCGGCCCGAGATCCGCACCGTGCCCTGGCCCGAAGTGCCGCAGAAGGCGGCGCTCGTGCGCATCGCTTGTTGCGGCGTCTGCGGCACCGATCTGCACATCCTCAAGGGGCACTGGCCCAAGCCCCTGCCCTGGCCCTTCACCCTCGGCCACGAGCTGTCCGGCGAGATCGTCGAGATCGGTCCGGAGCTCGCGCGCGATTGGCCGGGCGAGCCGCTCCATGTCGGGGCCCGGGTGATGCTGCCGCCCTTGATGCCCTGCCACAACTGCGACTGGTGCAACCGCTATCCCGAGCAGGCCAACAAGTGCCCCAATCCGGTCTATTACGGGCGCTATCTGGGCTTCGACAAGCCGCCCCATCTCTGGGGAGGGTTCGCCGAATACGTCTATGTCGATCTCGACATGCTGCCGGGGACCAAGATCTACCGCATTCCCGACGACATGCCGCACCGGCTGGCCTCGCTTTCCGAGCCGCTGACCTCCTGCATTCGCGCCTTCGAGCGGGCGCGCAAGGCGGGCAGCTTTCCCTGGGGGGCGACGGTGGTGGTCCAGGGCACCGGCCCGATCGGCATTCTGGCCATCGCTGCCGCGCAGGAGATGGGAGCGGGACGGGTGATCGCCGTCGGTGCGCCGGGAAAGCCGCGGCTGGAGCTGGCCCGCCGC
>CAYYZI010000083.1:2959-8445 GCA_964475675.1 uncultured Geminicoccaceae bacterium | reverse complement strand
GCTCTCCGCCGCGGAGCGGGATCGTGTACTGGAGCTCTATTTCGACCGACCGGTGAGCGACGCGCTGCGCTATCGTGCCCAGGCCATGCTGACCGCCTCGCTGCTGCGCGAGTCCATGTGGAGCATGGTCTCCGAGCTCCACTCCCGGATCGATTTCGATTTCCGCGCCTATACCGAGGAAAATCTGGCCCGCCTCGCGCGCGCCTTCGAACAATTCGAGGAGATGGAACGCCGATGAGCGATCTCCCTTCTTCCGCCAAGGTGGTCATCATCGGCGGCGGCATCGTCGGCTGTTCGGTCGCCTACCATCTGGGCAAAGCCGGCTGGAGCGACGTCCTCCTCCTCGAACGCCACGAGCTCAGCGCCGGCTCCACTTGGCATGCCGCCGGTCTGGTCGGCCAGCTCCGCAGCAACGCCAACATCACCCAGCTCCTGGGATATTCGGTGGCGCTCTACGACCGGCTCGAGGAGGAGACCGGCCAGGCCACCGGCTGGAAGAGAAACGGCGGGCTGCGGCTGGCCTGCAATGCCGCGCGCTGGACCGAAGTCCGCCGTCAGGCCACCACCGCCCGTTCCTTCGGCCTGGAGATGCACCTGCTGACGCCGAAGGAAGCCCGGGAGCTGTGGCCGCTGATGGTGGTCGAGGATGTGGTGGGGGCCGCCTTCCTGCCCACCGACGGCCAGGCCAATCCTTCCGACATCACCCGCGCTCTCGCCAGGGGGGCGAGGACGCACGGGGTCACCGTGCTCGAGGGGATCGGCGTTCGCGACTTCGAGATCGAAAAGGGGCGGGTCCGCGCCGTGCACACCGACCGTGGACGGGTCGCATGTGCCATGGTCTGCCTCTGTGCCGGTCAGTGGACACGGCAGCTCGCGGCGCGGGCCGGGGTGACGGTGCCGCTGGTATCCGTCCAGCATCAGTACATGATCACCGAGCCCATCGAGGGGATCCATCCGGGCCTGCCCACCCTGCGCGATCCCGACCGTCTGACCTACTACAAGGAAGAGGTCGGCGGGCTGGTGATGGGCGGTTACGAGCCGAATCCCCTGCCCTGGGCCGAGGAGGAGGTGCCGGAGGATTTCGCCTACCGTCTGCTGCCCGAGAATTTCGACCATTTCGAGCCGCTGGTGGAACGCGCCCTGGGGCGGGTGCCGGCGCTGCAGACGGTGGGCATCAAGCAGCTCGTCAACGGTCCCGAGAGCTTCACCCCGGACGGCAACTTCATCATCGGTGAGGCACCGGAAGTTCGCGGCCTGTTCGTCGGTGCGGGATTCAATGCCTTCGGCATCGCCGCCGGCGGCGGAGCGGGCATGGCGCTCGCCGAATGGATCCGAACCGGCGCGCCGCCCTACGATCTCTGGCCGGTGGACATCCGCCGCTTCGGCCCCGGCCACGAGGATGTGGACTGGGTACGGACCCGCACCCTCGAGGCCTATGCCAGGCATTACACCATCGCCTGGCCGGCCGAGGAAATGACGAGCGGCCGGCCGCTGCGCCGTTCGCCGCTGTATGATCGGCTCGCGGCGGCAGGCGCGGTATTCGGCGAAAAGCTCGGCTTCGAGCGGCCCAACTGGTTCGCCGCCGCGGGCGAGGAGCCGGTCGATCGCTACAGCTTCGGCCGTCCCAACTGGTTCGAGGCGGTGGGACGCGAGCATCGCGCCTGCCGCGAACGGGTGGCGCTGTTCGATCAGAGTTCGTTCGCCAAGTTCCTGCTGGTGGGGCGCGATGCCGAGGATGTGCTTTCCCGGATCTGTGCCAACAACATCCGCAAGCCGCCGGGCCGTCTCACCTACACCCAGATGCTCAACGAGCATGGCGGCATCGAATGCGACCTGACCGTCGCCCGACTGGCCGAGGACCGTTTCTACATCGTCACCGGTACCGGCTTCGCCACCCATGACGGCGACTGGATCCGGCGCCACATCCCGGAGGGGATGGACGCCCATCTGGTGGAGGTCACCGGCGGCTTCGCCGTGCTCTCGCTGATGGGCCCCGCGACCCGCGAGCTCCTCGGCAATCTCGTGCGCGAGGATCTCTCCAACGAGGCCTTTCCCTTCGCCCATTGGCGGCGGCTCCATATCGGCGGTGCCCCGGTGATGGCGCTGCGGGTGACCTATGTCGGCGAGTTCGGCTACGAGCTCCACATACCGAGCGAGTTCGCCCTTTCGGTCTACGACCGGCTGATCGAGGCCGGCGAACCCTACGGCCTGACGCTGGCCGGCTACCGGGCCATCGAATCGCTGCGGCTGGAAAAGGGCTATCGCGCCTGGGGCAGCGATATCGGGCCCGATCACAGCCCCCTGATGGCCGGCCTCGGCTGGGCGGTGAAACTTCGGAGCAACGAGCCTTTCATCGGCCGCGAGGCCCTCGAGCAGCAGCGGGCACGCCCCCTGCCCCGCCTGCTCGCCGGTTTCCTGGTCGCCGATCCGGACGTCGTCCTGCTCGGCCGGGAGACCATCTACCGCAATGGCGAGCGGGTCGGCTGGCTGACCTCCGCCGGCTGGGGCTACACCATCGGCAAGTCCATCGGCTATGGCTATGTGCGCAACGAGGCCGGGGTCGATGCGGATTACGTGATGGGGGGCAGATACGAGCTCGAGGTGGCCGGTGAGCGGGTGCCCGCCGAGCCCTTCCTGCGCCCGCCTTACGATCCGGAGAACCGGAGGGTCCGAGGGTGAGCGATCGGGCCCGCTTCGTCGTCATCGGCGGCGGGGCGATCGGCTGCGGGGTGGCCTTCCAGCTCGTCGAGGCAGGGTTCACCGATGTGCTGGTGCTGGAGAAGGAGCCGGCCCTCTGTGCCGTCACCAGCGCCCAGGCGGCGGGTCTCGTCGGCCAGGTGCGGAGTTCGCTCGAGCGCACCCGGCTCGCCATGTGGTCGGTCGAGACATTTTCCCGTCTGGAGCGGGAATCGGAGGTCAAGCCGGGATGGCGCCAGACCGGCAGCCTGCGCATCGCCCAGACCCCGGAACGGGTGCAGGAGTTCCATCAGCTCATCGATGTGGCCCGTCGCGCCGGCCTCGATGTGGCACTGCTCGATCGCGAGGCGGCAAAGCGGATGTGGCCGGGCCTCGATTTCGGCCCCGCCCGGGCGATCCTCTGGTGCCCCAGCGACGGCTATCTGCAGCCGGCCGATCTGGCCGCCTCCTACCGCCACGAGGCGAGCCGGCGCGGGATCCGCTTTCGCACGGGCACCCGGGTCACCGGCTTTCGCAAGAAAAAGGGGCGGATCACCGGGGTGGAGACCGAGGACGGGGTGATCGCCTGCGAATATGCGGTGAACGCCGCCGGCGCCCATGGCTATCACCTCGCCCGGCTGGCCGGGCTCGAACTGCCCGTCGTTCCCGTCCGCCACCATTATGTGGTGACCACGCCGACCGACTGGCTGCACCCGGAAATGCCGGTACTGCGCCTGCCCGACGCCACCCTCTATGCCCGGGCGGAGATGCGGGCGCTGCTGCTGGGGGGCTGGGAGCCGCAGGCACGCCCCCTCGATCCCCGCAGTTTCGGTCTTCTCGATCCGCTGCCGCCCATCGAGGAGGATTGGCCGGTGCTCGCCCATTTCATGGAGCAGTTCCGCCCCTTCGCCGGGTCGCTGGCCGACCAGCCGGTTCGCCGGGTGTTCACCGGCTGGCCGACCTTCACCCCGGACGGCCGTTTCATCATCGGCGAGAGTAGCCGGGTCCCGGGTTTCGTCTGCGCCGTGGGCTGCAACGCCCATGGCGTGTCCGGCTCCGCCGGCATCGGCCGGCATCTGGTCGAAAGCCTGTTCGAGAAGGCGCCCTCCGCCTATGTCCGGAGCCTGTCGCCGGATCGCTTCGCCCGCGGTTTCGACTGGAGCGAGGCCGAGCGTGCGGCACGACGCGTGCTCGAGACCTATTATGCGATCGGCCATTGAAGAATAACGCCAAGAAGGGAGGGAGAACACCATGGAGGAGGTGCGCACGGCTCTCGCCCGGATCCCTCTGTTCGCCGGTCGCGACCTCGCCGGCGCCCGGATCGACCGTCTCGGCGGTCTCACCAACCGTGTCTACCGGGTGACCTTCGACGGCGAGAGCTTCTGCCTGCGCATCCCCGGCAAGGGCACCGAGGAATACATCGACCGCAGGATCGAGGCCACCAATGCCCGGGCCGCGGCCGACGCCGGCATCGCCCCCGAAATCCTGTTCTTCGACGAGGCCGACGGGCTGATGGTGACCCGCTTTCTCGACGGCGTGGAGACCATGACGCCCGAGCTGTTCCGAAGTCGTGAAGGGGCGGTGGAACGGGTCGCCCGTTCGCTGCGCGGTCTGCACCGCGGCGGCCGCAACTTCGCCTTCCATTTCGAGCTCTTTTCCATGATCGACGACTATCTCGGGGTGATCGCCGGCAAGAAGGTGGCGCTGCCCGAGGGCTATCCGGAGGTGGTCGCCGAAGCGCAGGCGGTACGCGAGGCGCTGGCCGCCCATCCGGTGCCGCTCGTCCCCTGTCACTGCGATCCCCTGTGCGAGAACTTCCTCGATACCGGCGAGCGCATCTGGATCGTCGACTGGGAATATTCGGGAATGAACGATCCCATGTGGGATCTCGGCGACCTTTCGGTGGAAGCCGCCTTCACCCCCGAGCAGGATGCGGCATTGCTGGAAGCCTATTTCGGTGGCCCGCCCGATCCCTTCGACCGCGGCCGGATGGTGATCTACAAGGCGATGTGCGACCTGCTCTGGACCCTGTGGGGCCTCATCCAGCATGCCGACGGCAATCCGGTGGAGGATTTCTGGGCCTATGCCATCGGCCGTTTCGAACGTTGCAAGGCGCTGATGGCGACGCCGCAGTTCGGGCAGCATCTGGAAGCCGTGCGTCGCGGCCCTGCCTGACGCTCAGGCGACGGCGATCGGCCGGACCTTCACCGCCTCCGCCAATGCCTGCAAGGTCGCCTCGTCGGGTTCGCCGGTGGCCGGCAGTCCCGCCTGCACCTGGAAGGCCCGAAGGGCGGCACGGGTGCGCGGCCCCAAAAAGCCGTCGATCCCGTGCGGGTCGTGGCCGAGATAGCGCAAGCGGAGCTGGGCGGCCCGGAGCTCGAGGCTGGGCAGCGGCCCGGCCAGATACCGGGCATGCGCCGCTTCCAGCTTTTCATCGTAGCGGTTGCGGCGGTACCCGGGCCCATTGTAGCGGCGCGCGAAACCGGCCCAGTCCCGCTGCGCGAGATAGGGCGCCAGCCCTTGGCTGTGGATGAAGCCGGCCATGCCCGCGAGCTGGGCGTCCTCGCTTTCGACCATCGCCGCCACCATGGTTTCGACATCGGCGAAACCGGCGATCCCTGCATTGAATCCCATCAGCTGGCCGAGGCCCCAGGAGGTACTCTCGAGTGCTGCCTTGCGGTCGAAGGCGATCGCCTGTTCCAGCCGCTCGTACTGATGCGCCCCCCGCTTGCCGTAGCCACCGGCACGCCGGTTACTGATCTCGGGTGCCACCTCGTCGAAGCGGCGATCGGTCAGACGGCTGAACCAGT
>CAYYZI010000083.1:0-2859 GCA_964475675.1 uncultured Geminicoccaceae bacterium | reverse complement strand
CTGATCTCGGGTGCCACCTCGTCGAAGCGGCGATCGGTCAGACGGCTGAACCAGTGACGCTCGAACAGGATCACCGGACGCCGATCGGCCAGAAAGCCGGCGCCCGAGGTCTCCACCCGGATCACCGCCCACAGTTCGGCGGGGCCGATGCCGAGCCGCTGCAGCGCTTCCTCGAAGGCCGCGGACGCCAGCGGCCGTGCCTCCCCCGTGAACCTGGACATGGTTCTTCTCCCTGCCGTCTTTCCGGACAGGGCAGCCTAGGCGCAGAACCGCAGGATGAACAGTCCGCGCAAACGCTCACTCGCCCCGGTCGGGCGGCTCCTCCTCTTCCCGCTCCACCATCGGCAGCCGGTAGCGGCCATCCAGCCAGTGGAGGAGATCGCGGTCGCGACAGCGTGCCGAACAGAACGGCCGGAAGCGGTGTTCGCGCGGCCGCCCGCAGACCGGGCAGCGCGGTTCCCGGCGCTCGCGGGAGGATTTCGGCTCCTCACCCATCTCGGTCTTCCACGACGAACCCACCGGGCGACAGCCCGGTGTCGGTCTCGAGGGCGAGGCCGGAAAGCCAGGCGAGCGGCTGTCGGCTCTCGAGAAACCGTTGAAGGTCCGGGGCGAGGCGCAGGCGCCGTGGTGGGGCGGTGCGTTCGCGCAGGCGGCGGTAGAGGGCCTCGGCGCGGGCCCACAGGCTTTCTTCCCGGCCGCTGCCCTGGCAGCAATGACAGGGCCGGCGCCAGCGCACCGCCAGACTGCGGCCGCGGCGGGCGCGCGAGACCTGCATGATGCCGAGCGGCGAAATGGGCTGGATCTGGACGTTCAGCGGGTCGCCGCGAAAGGCCCGCCGGAGCGCCTCCTCGAGCCGCCTTTTCTCATGCGGCCGGGTGAGATCGACGAAATCGATGATGATCGTGCCGCCGATGTTGCGCAACCGGATCTGGCGGGCGATTTCCGCCGCCGCCTCGAGATCGAGGGCCAGCGCCTCGCGTCCCTCGCCATCGACATCGATGGCGGTGCAGGCGAGGGTCTGCTCGATGACGATGCGGCCGCCACCGGCGAGCGGCACCACGGGTGCCAGCGCCTGCGCGATCTCGGCGGCGACTCCGGTTTCCTCGAAGGCGCTGACGGCTTCGATCCGCAGCAGACGCGGGCGCACCGCTTCGGGAAGATCCGCGAGCAATGCCCGCAGCCGCGCGTGCAGTGCGGCATCGGCGACCCGCACCCGGGCCGGCTCGTACTCGAGGAGATGCCGCCACAGGGTCTCCAGCGGATTCTCGTCGGCGGCCAGCCGTCCCGGACGCTGCCGCGTCTTCGCTTCCGCCACGATCCGCTGCCAGCGTTCCTCGAGGCGGCGCAGTTCCTGGCGCACCACCTCGTCCGCCACCTTGGCCGCGAAGCGGCGCAGGGTGACACCGCCTTTCGGGAACAGCGCCCGGGCGCGCTCCACCAGGAGCTGGCGATCGCGTCCCCGGCTGCGGGCCGAGGCCGCCGCCTCGCCACCATGGGGCCGATAGATCACGAACAGGCCGAACAGGCGCAGATCGGTGGTGAACCGCGGTCCCTTGTCGGCATCCGCTTCGCGCATGCCCTGCACGATCAGAAGCTGGCCTTCGCGTACCAGTCGGGAAATGGGCAGCTTTTCCGTGGTCCCGGCGGCGAAGCGGGCATCCTTGGCAGTCAGATAGCCGTCCCGGCCTTCGCCGAAATCGAGAAAGGCGGCGTTGAGCTTCGGCTCGACCCGGGTGACCCGGGCCAGGAACAGCCGGTCGGTCGGCGCGCTGCCCTCCTCGGCCTCGTGCAGCTCGACCAGCCGGCCGTTCTCCAACAGCGCCGCCAGAACGCCGAAGGCGCCGGGCTCGAACACCAGTTCCGCGGTCATCGCCGTCGGTATCCGAGGCCCTTGAGCATGTTCACCGTTTCCGCCAGCGGCAGCCCCACCACATTGGTGTAGGAGCCGTAGATCTCGGGGATGAGGGCCGCCGCCAGCCCCTGGATGGCATAGCCGCCGGCCTTGCCGCGCCATTCGCCGCTGGCGATGTATTCTTCCGTTTCCTCCCGCGAGAGGCGTTTGAACTTGACCCGGGTCACCACCACCCGCGCGGCGTGACGACCGTCCCAGCGCAGCAGGTGGACACCGCCGAACACCCGGTGCCGGCGGCCCGAGAGCAATGCCAGGCAGGCCCGGACCTCGGCCTCGGTTTCGGTCTTGGGCAGGATGCGCCGGCCGCAGGCGACCACCGTGTCGGCCGCCAGCAGATACCAGCCCTCGCCTTCGAGGGTGGATGCCACCGCCTGCGCCTTGAGACGCGCGAGGCGCGCCGCGTACTGGCGCGGCAGCTCGCGCCGCTGCGGCGTCTCGTCGACCGCAGGGGCGATGACCCGATCGGGCGGATAGGCGATCTGCCGGAGAAGGGCGAGACGGCGCGGCGAGGACGAAGCGAGAATGAAGCGGGCGCTTCCGTTCGTCACTTGAACCGGTAGGTGATGCGGCCGCGCTTGAGATCGTAGGGGGTCATCTCCACCAGAACCCGATCGCCGGTGAGCACGCGGATCCGGTTCTTGCGCATCCGTCCCGATGTGTGCGCCAGAATTTCGTGGTCGTTGTCGAGTTTGACGCGGAACATCGCGTTGGGCAGCACTTCCGTGACGGTCCCCTGAAACTCGATGAGATCCTCTTTCGCCATTCCTCCATCCTTGCTGTCGATCCGAGGCGTTTCCGCCTTTCCAATGGTCTCCCCCCGGCCCCCGGTCAAGGGGTCAGGGGAGGAGGCCGGGCGCCGGCGGGAGCTCGTGACCGGCGGGCCACTTATCCACCGCCCCGCCGAGAACATCCACAGAACGTGCATGCACTTATGCGTAACGTCTTAG